>JAIOPF010000217.1 GCA_021414045.1 Deltaproteobacteria bacterium
ACCATCTCGACGACGTCCATGGTCGCCTCGTCGGTGATACGGATGCCGTTATGAAATTTTGACTCGATCCCCATCTTCTTGAGGAAAGTCCCGATCTGAGGGCCTCCGCCGTGCACGACGATCGGGATCATCCCGATGTAACGCATCATGATGATGTCCTTGGCGAAGCCCTCCTTCAGCTTTTCGTCGACCATGGCATGGCCGCCGTACTTGATCACGATGACCTTGCCATAGAAGCGACGGATGTAAGGAAGGGCCTCCATGAGGACGGAGGCGCGGTGAACCAGGTGGTCCATGTCGGTGGCCGAAGCTTCGGCCTTTTTCGGCGAATCGCCCATTGATTAGGCTCCTAAAAGAGGAAACCCCCATCCCCTCCAGATGATTACGGGAGGGGGTCAGGGGAAGCGCCTTTTTAGCGATAATCGGAAAAATTCACAATATGTATCTGCTGAGATCCTGATCTTTGACCACGTCCGCCAGCTTTTCGTGGACATAGGCGGCATCGACCTTGAGGTCGAAACCCGGGCGGTCGGGGGCCTCGAAGGAGATCTCGTCCAGGACCTTTTCCATGATGGTATGCAGGCGCCGGGCGCCGATATTCTCGGTGCGCTCGTTCACGATGGCGGCGAACTCGGCGATTTCCTTGAGTCCTTCCGGGGTGAATTCCGCCCTCACTTTTTCGGTGGCCAGCAAGGCCACGTACTGCTTGGTCAAGGAGTTGGCCGGCTCTTGGAGGATGCGGAGGAAGTCTTCCTTCGTGAGGGAGTCGAGCTCGACACGGATGGGAAAGCGCCCCTGCAACTCCGGTATCAAGTCGCTGGGTTTCGAGACGTGAAAGGCCCCCGCGGCGATGAAGAGGATATGGTCGGTGCGGACCATGCCGTATTTTGTGTTGACGTTGCTCCCCTCGACGATGGGCAAAATGTCGCGCTGAACGCCTTCCCGGGAGACGTCGGGCCCATGCTGGGATTCCCGGCCGGCGATCTTGTCGATCTCGTCCAAGAAAACAATGCCGCTCTGCTCCACCCTTTCGATGGCCCTCTTGTTGACCGAATCCACGTCGATCAACTTTGCGGCTTCTTCCTGGGTCAGGGCCACCAAAGCCTCGGGGACCTTGAGTTTGCTGCGTTTGCGACCCTTGGGAAAGAGCCCCGACATCATGTCTTTCAGGTTCATTCCCAGTTCGTCCATATTGGGACCCGAGACCACTTCGATCATCGGCATGATGCCGGATGGAGCCCCTCCCGACTCGAGTTCGACCGTGCGGTCGTCCAGCTTGCCCTCCTTCAGCATTTGCCGAAGCCTTTCTCGGGTGGGCGGCGCTGCAGCATCCGGTTCGGCGGGGTTGGCCTTGGGCGTCGTGGGCAGCAGCAAATCGAGCAAGCGCTCTTCGGCCAAGTCTTCGGCCTTGGTCTTGACCTGGGCGGTTTCTTCTTCCCGCACCATCTTGACGCCGGTCTCGGTGAGCTCGCGGATGATGGACTCGACGTCCTTGCCGACGTAACCCACCTCGGTGAATTTACTCGCCTCGACCTTGATGAAGGGCGCGTTGGCGAGTTTGGCCAAGCGACGGGCGATCTCGGTCTTGCCGACGCCGGTGGGCCCGATCATGATGATGTTCTTGGGGGCGATCTCGTCGCGCAAGTCGGGAGCGACATTCTGTCGCCGCCAACGGTTGCGCAGGGCGATGGCGACCGCGCGCTTCGCGGCCTTTTGGCCGACGATGAAGCGGTCGAGTTCGGAAACGATCTCTCGGGGGGTGAAATTGACGGCTTTCATGGGCAGGGTCTCTTTTATTCGATTTCTTCGATGGTGATGGAATCGTTGGTATAGATGCAGATTTCCGCGGCGATCTTCATCGCGGCAAGGGCGATTTCCTTGGCGTTCATTTTAGTGTTGCGAAGCAAGGCGCGCGCGGCGGCTAGGGCAAAGGGGCCGCCGGAACCGATGGCGGCGATGCCGTCATCGGGTTCGATGACGTCCCCGTTGCCCGACATGGTGAAGGTCTTATCCGCGTTGGCTACGATCAGCATGGCCTCGAGGCGACGCAGGATGCGGTCGGTCCGCCAATCCTTGGCCAATTCGACGGCGGCTCGGGTGATGTTGCCGTTGAACTGCTCGAGCTTGGCCTCGAATTTCTCGAAAAGAGTGAAGGCATCGGCCGTGGAACCGGCGAATCCAGCGACGACCTTCCCTTCTTTCATCCGTCTCACCTTCTTGGCTCCGGCTTTCATGACGGTATTGTTGAAGGATACCTGGCCGTCACCGGCGACCGCGACTTGGTTGCCGCGCCGGACGGCGATGATGGTCGTCGCGTGAAATTGATTTTCCAAAGGAGACTCCTAAAAGACGTTCACTTGAGAACGAGGCACCGGGACGTCAAGGCTCAGAAAAAAAATATTTTTTTTCGCCAGCACTCAGGCCTTCGGGTGCGACTTGTCGTAAACGTCCATCAGCTTGTCAAGGCTAATGTGGGTGTACTTCTGCGTGGTGGAGAGGCTGGAATGGCCCAAAAGCTCTTGAATCCCGCGCAAATCGGCGCCGTTGTTCATCAAGTGCGTGGCGAAACTATGGCGAAGCATGTGGGGAGTCACATTCTTGGGTAAACCCAATTTCAAGGCATATTGCCGCAGGCGCTTGGCGATGACGCTGGGGTGGATGGCCTTGCCCTGCCTGCCCAAGAACAGGAATTCTTCGTGGCCCGGTTGCGGCCTGATTTCCGCTCGCGCTTCGAGATATTCCGCCACGGCCGCGCAGGCCTTCTGTCCGACGGGAATGAGGCGCTCTTTGCGCCCCTTCCCTTTCACCCGCACCATGCACTCTTTCAAATCCAAGGCGGGAATGCCGAGGCCCGTCAACTCACCGATTCGGAGGCCGCTTGAGTAAAAGAGCTCAAGGATGGCCCGGTCGCGCCGAGCATCGAAATCCTTCCCCTGCGGTATCTCCATCAGACGGAAGGCCTCATCGACGTCCAAAAACTTCGGCAAGGTCTTCGGTATTTTGGGCGCGGAAAGATCGAGCGTGACATTGCGCTCGATCAGGCCGCGTTTCGCGAGGAATTTGTAAAAACTCCGCAGCGTCGCGATGCGACGACCCAGCGAACTGGCCTTCAAACGACCGTGAGCCTGCGCGAGATAAGCGCGCAAAGGGAGCACGTCTAGTTTTTCCCACTGGACTTCTCCTCCCTCGGTCCAGCTCGGCTGTTGTCGGACGAAGAACTCCGTCACTTCCCGCAGGTCAATCGCGTAATTCTTGAGGGTGTGGGGGGAAAAATTCTTTTCGGTGCGTAGGTAGTTGAGGAACTCCTCGACGCGGGTCAAGCGGCACCTCCCATGGCCAAATTGCCAAGATTCCATGCGGCGATTTGCGCCAAGGCCTGTTCGGCCAACTCGAGGCGACGCTCCTTGCGACTGAGATGTTTCGGGATTTCCAAAAGCCCGAAATTAATGTTCATCGGCTGGAAATCCGCCCCTGTGGCTCCGGTGACATGCCGTACCAAGGCGCCCAGGGCGGTCGACGGGGGCGGAGGCTTAAGCTCGCGGCCCTTGAGGCGATCCGCGAGGACCATCCCGGCATAGAGTCCCATCGAGGCCGATTCGACATAGCCCTCGACGCCGATCATTTGCCCGGCCAAAAAAAGTCCGGGCCGCGACTTCAATTCGAGCTGGTCGCTCAGCAACACGGGGGAATGAATGAAGGTATTGCGATGCATGCTGCCGAGGCGGACGAATTCGGCCTTCTCCAAACCGGGAATCATGCCGAAAACCCGCTTCTGCTCCGGGTACTTCATGCGAGTCTGAAATCCGACCATGTTGTAAAGCGTCGCATGCAGGTTGTCCTGCCGAAGCTGGACGACGGCGTGGGGCCTAAGGCCCGTGCGTGGATCGATCAGCCCGACGGGTTTCATGGGCCCAAAAGCGAGGGTGTCGCGGCCTCGTTCGGCCATCACTTCGACCGGAAGGCAGCCTTCGAAGAACTTCGGCTTCTCGAATTCCTTGGTCGCGACTTTTTCCGCGGCGACCAAGGCGGCCACGAAGGCTTCGTATTCTTCCCGATTCATCGGGCAATTCAGGTAATCCGCCTCGCCCTTGTCGTAGCGCGAGGCGCGGAAAGCGATATCGAGATTGATGCTATCCGCCTCCACGATGGGAGCGATGCTGTCGTAGAAGTATAGGTATTCGGAGCCGGTGAGCTGGCGGATATTTTCAGCCAGGGCGGGACTGGTCAAGGGGCCGGTAGCCAGCAAAACGAGTCCTTGGCTGCCGAGGGACGCGATGCCCGAGATCTCTCCATGGCAAATTTCGATACGAGGGTGGTTTTGGATTTCCTGGGTGACAAATTTCGCGAAGCCCTCTCGATCCACCACCAAGGCCCCGCCTCCCGGGACGGAATGACGATCGGCCGCGCGCATGATCAGCGAGTCTAGGACCCGCATCTCCTCTTTCAGCAAACCCACCGCATTCTTGAGATCGGCGCCGCGCAGCGAATTGCTGCAGACCAATTCCGCGAAATCCCCGGTATGATGGGCCTCGGATTTTTTCTCCGGCCGCATCTCGTGGAGGCGAACTTGATGGCCTCTTTGGGCCAACTGCCATGCCGCCTCGGTACCGGCCAATCCGGCGCCAACAATCGTGACTTCGGGTTCCACTGAAATTTTCATGGATGGGAATCTAGCGAAAAACTCCGCCGCTGTCAGAAAAAAATGGCAAGACCTGGCTTTGCCAGGTCGCGCAGCAAATTCGCAGAATTTGCGGAGTACAAAAAGAGCCCCCAACTTGCGTTGGGGGCCCTAGGGGTTAAGAGGAGTGTGGGATATAGGGTCTAATTAAGTAATTTCGGATGTACGCCCATCAGAATAGGCCTGGCAAGATTTTTTTGCTCAGCCCATTTTGTACAGTTTATGTTAAGTCTTTTGACGGTTTCGTGAAATAGGAAATTTCGCGTTTCGAGACTGCCCGCAAAAGCCTATCCATAGTGAATTGGAAGGCGTTACCCGCGAAATCCAACCCTATCCTCCCCCTCTTCCGACCCCTGAATGAGCTTAAAAACAGCTTCAAAATAATTTCGATTGGGGCCAGAAAAAGCCCCAAACAAACGAAGGCCCTCTCGTTGGGCTTATGGCCGTAACTCGAGGGCCTTCTGGGGGTATGGGGTGTTAGGGAACTTGTAAATTCCGCTCCTCCGACCCCATGCCGGAGGAGCGGCTTAGATTACTTTTTCTTGCGGCGGATCAATCCGAAGACCGCGCCCGGGATCAGCATCATGCCGAAGGGCAGCATGTTTTGCATGCCCATCGCGCCGAACTGATTCAGGCTACAACCGTTACCTTCCAACATCGGGAAGAAACTGGTGCCGGGAGTCGGATCGCAGGCGTCGCCGATGCCGTCTTTATCCGCGTCCGCCTGGTCGGCGTTCGGGACGGTCGGGCAATTGTCGACGTTGTCGGGGATACCGTCGCCGTCTTGATCGCCCGTGTTGTTACCCGGGGTCGGGTCGCAGGCATCACCCAGTCCATCGTGATCCGTGTCTTTCTGGTCGGTGTTCGGGATCACTCGGCAGTTGTCGATCGGGACACCGTTGTGACCATCGGGGATTCCGTCGTTATCCGAGTCGGTATCCTGGAAGTCCGGGGTACCATCACCGTCCGTATCGGTCGGAGGCGTATTCGGATCGTCGTCGTTGTCCTCTTCGTCGTCGGGGATGCCGTCGTCATCCGAGTCGTGATCGCGGAAGTCGGGGGTGCCGTCACCATCCGTGTCCACCGGAGGAGTATTGACGTCGCCGTCGCCTTCCTCGTCGTGGTCGGAGATGTGGTCGCCATCCGAGTCCGTATCACCCGCATCGGGCGTACCGTCGCCGTCGGTGTCGGTCCCCGTGGGGCCTTCGCCGGAATCCGGATCGGGATCGCCGTTCAGGTTGTCGTCGCAGATGTTGTCGCCGTCGGCGTCACCGGCCAAGCAGATCGGATCCGCGGGCGTGGTGGCGTCATCGGTGTTCGAGGGCAGGCTGTCGCCCACGATGTTGGTCGCGATGACCCGGTAGCAGTAGCTATGGGCATCATCGACGGTATTGTCGAAGAAGGTGACCGTCGTTCCGCTGCCAAGCACCGCGGGAACCGTCGCGATATCGCTGAACGGATTTGCCGCGCTGCAGAGGCCGTCGGCACGCTGAACCACGAAGTGGTCTTCGTTGTTCGAGGTGTCGGTCCAGGTGACCTTGACCGAATGCGGGCCCTGAGGAGTCGCCGTCAAGTCGATCGGCGTGTTCGGGACGACCACCGGGATGGGCAGGGTCGAACCGTCGTCGATCGTGCTGTAAGGCGAGTCGCCGGCTGCATTGGTGGCTTTCACCCGATAGCAGAAGGTCGAGTTCGCGGGCAGGCCCAGGTCATGGTACTGGACGCCGCCGCCGACTCCGGCGCTAGCCGGGAGATTGGCGATCGGGGCGAAGGGGTTGCCGTCGGCGCAGGCGCCGGGGGCCCTTTCGAGGACGAAGCCGTTCTCGTTGTCGGAGGCATCGAAGAATTGGACGTCGATGCGGCTGCTGGTGACGCCGTCCGCCTGGAGGTTAATCGGGGCGACCGGGATGGTCACGGGAGTCGGCAAGGTCGTGGCATCGTCGATGTTCGAGTAGTTGCCGTTGCCGACGCCGTTGAAAGGCCGCACTCGATAGCAGTACTTGGTGTTCGCGGTCAGACCCGTGTCATGGTACAGCGTCGTGTTCGGTCCCACGATCGCGATTTCCGAGAAACCGAGACCAAGGTTGCAGCTAGCGTCGATCGAACGCTCGATCTTGTAGCCGTCTTCATTGGTCGCGTTGTCGGTCCAGTTCACGTCGATCTGGCTCGAGGACACCGCCACCGCCGTCAGGTTGGTCGCAGCGGTCGGAACCGTCGAAGGGATGCCGAAAGTCGTCGCATCATCGACGTTGGAGAAGCTGCTGGTCCCGACGCCGTTCTTCGCACGCACTTTGTAGCAGTACAAGGTGGAGGGCGTTAGGCCGGTGTCGACGAAGCTGGTCGTGTTGGCCGGGATGGTATCCGTCAACAAGGCGAAGCTCGAGCAGTTACCCACCGAACGCCAGAGTTCGAAGGCGGTTTCGTTGTTGGAATTATCCACCCAGTTCACATCGATCTGCGTGCTGCTGATAGCCGTCGCGATCAAGTGAGTCGGGCTCGCGGGGATGTCCACGGGGGCCGTGAAGGTCTTCGCGTCATCCTTGTTGGAGTAATCCGAGAAGGTGAAACCCGCGAAGAAGGCACGAACACGGTAGCAATACGTGGTGTTCGAGGCCAGCGGAGGGGTCGGGACGCCGAGGTCGTGGTAGACCGTGACGTTGATACCCACCGTGGCGACTTCGTTGAAGGTCACATCCACACCAGGATTGGCGCAATCCAGGCCAGGGGCGCCGCGCTCGATCTTGTAACCCATCTCATCCGGGCAGTTGTCCACCCAATTGAGGTCGATCTGAGCCGAGGAGACGGCCGTGGCGATTAAGTTGGTCGGATGGCAGCCGCCGCCCGGGGTCGCAGTAGGAACCGGGGTCGCCGTCGGAGTCGGAAGCGGGCTAGGCGTGGCCGATCCACCTTCGCTTTGGCAGAACTTGGTGCAGCCGTCTCCGCTGACGGTGTTGCCATCATCGCATTGCTCGCCAGGATTCAAGGCACCGTTGCCGCAAAGGCCCGGATTCTCAAGTTGGCAGCTGCTGTTGCAACCGTCGCTGTTGGTATTGTTGCCATCGTCGCATTGCTCGCCAGGGTTCAAGGAGCCGTTGCCGCAAAGGCCCGGATTCTCGAGTTGGCAAGTGGAGTTACAACCGTCGCCGTTGGTGTTGTTGCTATCATCGCATTGCTCACCAGGATTCAAGGAGCCGTTGCCGCAAAGGCCCGGATTCTCGAGTTGGCAGCTGCTATTGCAACCATCGCCGTTCGTAATATTGCCGTCATCGCATTGCTCGCCGACGTTCAAGGTACCGTTGCCGCATCCAGGAGTTGGAGTAGCCGTGGGGCCAGGAGTGGCCGTAGGACCAGGGGTCGGAGTAGCCGTGGGGCCAGGAGTGTCCGTAGGACCAGGAGTCGGAGTAGCCGTGGGGCCAGGAGTGGCCGTCGGCGTCGGAACCGGACTTGGAGTCGAAACTGTCGGCGTTTCCGGCGGAGGCGTCGGACGAGGGTCCGGAGAATCCGACGGAGTGTCGTGTAATTCGATCACACCCGAAAATTCGGAGGTGTTGATCACGGTCTCATCGCCGTCTTTCTGGGCGCGGGAGGCCAAAAGCGAAATCTTGACGCCGGCAGCCAAGTTGGTGCCGGTGATCAGCTTGGAAAAGCTCTTGGTGGTGCCAGGGGCGCCGGCGGGAAGGGTCACCTTATCGAGGAAGATCTTGCCTTCGCCGTGGGTATCGCCGTCGCTGGCCTTGACCGCGTAAATTTGGATCTCGGAACCCGCGGGACCGCGAGCTTGGATCACGTAGTTATTGGTGCCATAAGGCTCGGAACGAACCATCGAGGGAAAATCCAAGCAGTCGTTCGGGCCGGAAGAGCAAGCGCCCGCGCCGGGACCCGTGGGACCGTCCGCCAGGATGTCGATGCCCAAGCCGGTGTTGTCATAAATGCTGTTGAATCCCAAATCATTGAAATGGTTCGAGGCTCCGCCGATGATCGAGATGCCTATCCCGCCGTTGTGCGAGATGTAGTTCTTCAAGAGGGGCGATCCACCCACCTTGTTCTTGGCGCCGTCGATGCGGAT
>JAIOPF010000270.1 GCA_021414045.1 Deltaproteobacteria bacterium
GCTGTCCGGATTCACGATATCATCGGTGGCCACGTAGGTGTAATCGTAAGCGCCTCCGGTGGTGGAGGTCGGATCCGGGGTCAAAGGGAAGGTGCCGATATGACCGAAAGCCAGGGGAGTGATCTCGTCGCCGGCCATCGAGGTCATTAAATTCCCAACGCCCAACTTTTCGATCACCGGGGCGTAATCCGTCACGAAATCATGATCGGAGGAGACCAGGATATCCATGCCCTCCGCCAAGCCCGCGTAGACGCGGGATTCGAGGCTCCAGGCGGAATCCGCGCTCTTGATGCCGTGCATATGGAAGTCCGCCCCGACGAAGCCGGCGGTGTCGACGACCTTTTTCAGGTCGGCGTTCACCGCGACGGTCCCTCCCGGCGCGACGGTGATCCGTTGCTTGAACACGGAGTATTCCGGACCGTGCGTCACGTAAATTTCATAAGTGCCGGGTTCGAGGCGAAATTGATTTCCGCCCATCACGCGATGGTGGGCGCGAGGCGCGAGATTCCCGCTCGGATCGATGTAGAGCAAGTCGACGATGCCATAAGGACGCTCTTCCAAGTTGACGTCGCCGAATTTCCCGAAGTTTCCGGGCTGCCCCGCCGGATGAATCGGGCTCGGTTCGAAACCGACCACCGTGATGCGGGCGGGAATGGGCGAACCGCCCTCGCTGGCGCTGACGCTCACCGAACCCGTATCGCCCAAGCTGCACTTGACGCCGGTGATGGTATTCGCCGTGCTGTCCAAGCTTCCACCGGTGCATTTTCCGGCCTTGGGGCCGCCGGCGAAGGCGTAACCTTCTTTATAGACCTGAACCGTGTAGGTCCCGGAACCGAACATCTTGTCTTTCAAGTCGCGGCCGCTGGAAAGGTCGGCCGCGAAGTTTCCATCGGCGTCCGACATGGCCACGGTCACGGGCCCTTGGTTCGCGGGATCGGGATCGGAAGTATCGAAGACCACGACGCGAGCCTTCACGATGGGATGGTTCGCGGCGTCGACGACCTGGCCGCTCATGCGCAGCTTCGAGACCCCGAGGGCGTTGAACCCGCCGTCGATGACGCTAGCAACGTCGCCCGTGCCAACGACGAAATAACGGGTGATGGTGCGGCTGCCCGGCTCTATCGAAAAATTAACCTTCGGGTCGGTGCCCGCTCCGATCGGAAGCACGCTGAGCAAGCCCTCGCCCAAGACGACCGGCGTCACGCCGGAAACCGTCAAGGATGTCGAGGTCTGCAACGTCCCGTCTTCCTTCATGAACTGGATGGGATTGTAGAAATAGCCGTAACTGACGCCGACGTTGTCTTCCAGGCCCTCATAGATCAGCGCGGAGATCGGCTCGACGCGCGGAGTCTTGACGAAGCCCATCTTGGGGACGAAAGGCTCGAGCGTGCCGGAACCGTTCACCCAATCGCCCACCGGCATCTTGACGGGGTCCTTGCCGTTGTTCTCGAAACGCGTCTCGATGATGACGTAATTCGAATCGGGCTTCAGGGTGTATTCGGTCACGATGATGGGATTCAAGCCGCGCAGCTCGGGGACGTTCTTGAAGGGATTGAAAATATCGTCGAAACGCGGCGAGAAGAAAAGTTCGGTGCCGACGAAGATCTTCGCGAAGGGAACGATGATGTTCGTCGCACGACGATGGGCCCATTGGCGAAATCCGCGTTGATGATCTCTAGGCGTCGGTAGTTGACGGTCCAGGAAAGATTGACCAGGGGAAAGATGGTCCCGAATTGGTCTTGTCCCGGCTCGGAGCTGGGACGAAAAACGTCGGCATCGAGGATGTTGCCGCCGAAGAGACCGACACCGGTGTTGCGGGTCGGCTTCTGCAAAATGATTCGGATCTTGTCGTTCTGAAGGAGGATGTCTCCCTGTTGCCCCTGAGCCAACGAACCGCCGAACAAGAATTTTCCGTCGTTGACGATGCCGGCGCCGCGAAAACTATCGGGAGTCCCGCTGACGTTGGGGCCGAAAACGCCGCCTTCGATATTCAGGTCGCCGCCGCCCGATCCCCCGCAATTCAGGAGGGCCATCAGGCACATCGCCGAGAAGACCAAATTTCCGATTCGAAAAAATTTCCCTAACATGAAGCGGAATCCTCCTGCACCGACCCAAAGGAACACCAAGGATTTTATCGGCTTAAACCCGGCGAAGTTGCCACCGCTCATTCATTGCGGCCTGGCTGGGCCCGTATTGCCGTAAAAGTGCTGATTTTGCTCCCAAACTCCGTGATGGTCCCGGGTGTAGCGCTTGTTGATCAACTCTTCGGCCCGGGGATCGGAGCTCTCGGTCAGTATGAAAAATGCCGCGGCGCGTAAAGCCGGTAAAGGACTGTCCAGGAGGGGGATCACGAGCGGAACCGCCTGGGAACTGCCCATTTTCCCCAAGGCCAGCACCGCCTGGGCCCTCAAGACTTCCTCTCCTTGGGGCACCTGCTTGAGAAGCAGGCTTTCATAACCCGGCGTCTTGTTCTCGGCCATTCGATCCATGGCGGTTTTTTTCACCTCGACGGCGAAAGGTCCCGCAAGGACTCCGGCGACGAACTCCTCGGCGGCGGAATCCTTCTTCGACAGGATAAGGCCCAAGACTGAATTTTTTTCGTTGTCATTCGAGTGACGAAAATCGTCGGCAAGCCGGTCCACTGGCCGGGGAAAACCCAGGCGATCCAGGGCTCGTATCGCCGCCCATTTCGCGGGCGAAGGTGGAGCGTCGGAGATTTTCCGCAAGGCCTGAACGCCGGGAGCCCCGCCGGAGTTTTCGAGAGCCTTCACCAAGGCCACTTTGGCGGCGTCCGGAAGGGGACGTTCAAGAATGGCCGTCGAGATCGCCTCGATCTCCTCTCCGGTGAAATCTATCTTCCCAGCTCCCGCCAAGGCCAGCGCGGCGTCCCCCGAAAGACGCGGGTTGGAACCCTCCAGGGCTTGCAACAAAATCGCGTAGCGTTTCGCGGATTCGGTTTGGAGATATCGCGACGCCAGCGTCGCCGTCTCGTCGGAATTCGGAAGCACGCCGCTGGGTCCGCCCAACAACCGGTAATCGTAACCCTGCCGGCTCAAGGCTTGATAGGCGGTGAAGGCCGGGATCTTCCCCAAAAAAACCAAAAATTCTCCCTCCGAAGGCAGTCTCGCGGGCTCGCCCGGCGTGAGCGATTCGTCCATCACGCCCAGGGACCGCATATCCTGCGGCCCCTTCAAAACCCGGGAGGCTTTTAACTGGTATAAATAGAAGCGTTGCTCGGCTTTCGGAACTTGAGACGACTTGACCTTGGCCAAGACCACCACCGAAGAATTTTCGAGGAGGGCGAAAAAATTTTTGGGGTCGGAATCGCTCAGCAAGGCGCTCAGCGGTGACGCGATGAGGCAAAAAAATAGGGCCAGAAACAATGATAAAGGCTTTCTCATCCGTTCCAGGATAGCACGGGTCCGAGGCCCCTCCAACGAGGATAAAAAAATAGGGACGGCCTACGGGTGCCGCCCCTATTTCAATCACTCTCCCGATTTCTTCAAGGCCCGTAGGAGGGTTCATGGCCTGAGGATTTGGCCATCAAGAGGAGACGGTCCCTCACCTCGGCAAGGCTAGAAACCGCCTCAGGCATTTAGCTGACTTCAACTTTGATTTCCCGCGGCGTCGCTTCCGGTTTCTTCGGGACCTTCAGCTCCAAAACGCCGTCCTTCATTTTCGCCTCGATCTTGTCGGCGTCGACAGTCTTGGGCAAAGTGAAGGAGCGGAGGAAACTTCCGTAGCTTCGCTCGAGACGGTAGTAATTGTCCTTCTTCTCCTCGTTCTCGAGTTTTCGCTCGCCACGCAGAGTCAGCACGCCTTCACGCACGCTGATCTTGACGTTTTCTTTTTTCAAGCCGGGGAGCTCCGCATGAATCCGTAGAGCCTCGGCGTCTTCGTAAATATCGACGGCGGGCGACCACTCGGATGCGGTCTCCGTTTCCTCGTCGGTGGCCCGGCTGAGGCCCCAAAAAAGGCGCCCCACCTCGTCGGGCAGGTTCCAGGCATTTCGAAAGGGTTGATAAACTTGTAGGCGCGTCATAAAAACCTCCATTTTTCAATAAATTCGGTGGATTTCCCAAATTCCGACGCCAGTCTCGGCGTCGTTTTTGAAAATGAGGTCGTCGCGGAAAATGTCAAGAGGGCGCTAAAAATCTTGGGTGCGCGAAATTCCAATTCTTTGGTGATATTAACAAATGGATCCCGCGGCAGTCGAGACGCTCGCGAAGCGTCGGTCGGTGCTTGGGGATTATAGGTTCTCCGGATTCGACTTCCCCAAAGACTTCCTGAAGACGTTCGGCGTTGTCGAGAGCTAGCGTGTGGACCCAGAAGGGAGAAACCTCGTCCTTCTCGTACAAATGTTCGCGGAAGGCGTTCAGGAGGTCCGCCTCATCGTCGTCCTTGAGATTTTCGAGCTGCTTTTTAAGGCGGTCAACCAAGGTGGCCTTCGCCAAATCCGGCATCAATCCGTCGCCATCGCGTTTTCGTTCTAATTCGCGGATTTTCTGCTTCAGCTCTTGCTTGGACTTGGCCAAGCGCTCGTCCATGAAATCCTTCAAATCCTTGAGCAGCAATTTGCTTTTTCGGAGATAGTCGAGATGTTCGGTGATTTCCTTTTCCCGACGAGCGAGAGCATCTCCGATGGAAAGACTCAATTCCTTCCGGCGCTCGGGATCCTGATGGGGCATCAAGGCCATCAACACGAAAATCGTATTCAACAAGCGATCTGGATCCTTGAAATTCAAGCCGATCGTGGCCTTTCCCATGAAGCTAGCCAAGGCTTCCCGAGGTAGGTGTCGGGCGGAATCCTTGATGGCGCGAATCGCCAAATAAGAATTATGGTCTCCAACGTCCCGCAAATAATCCCAAAAAATTTCCATCCGCGCCAATCTTTGCTCCGGCGGGAGATGAGGCATCGCTTGAGCCAGGAACTGCAGGGATTCGACGGCGATGGCCTCGTCATTATTGCGATCATAGGCCTTGGCTTGCTGAAGGTATTGTTCCGATTGGCGGACCTGCTCGAGCAGTTTCTCGGGTGTCGTCGCGGCGATCTCGGCTCGGAAACCCTGGATATCCTTGATCCTCCCGGCTGGCGCGACATAGTGATCCCGAATGGCCTTGGCTCCCCAGAACAGCAGCCCGCCCACCGCGGCGGTGGCAAGCACCGTCGCCACCTGCGCCTCGATGCTCGAGGCGTGAGGCGCGCCTTCCGTTCCTTGGGCGAAGGCGATTCGCTCGGACAAGAAGGCGGATACGCCGCCGACCTTCGCGAGCCAGGAGGGCAAGGCCGGACGGCCAAATTTTCCGGCAAACCCAGGGATCTCCCGAGGACTTTCCACCCTTTCGCTCGCGCGCAAGGCCAGCCCGGCGCGCAGGTCCATTTCCCTTTGGAATCCCGCGAAACGCGGGCCCAACATCGATTGACCGAGATGGCCGCCGACGCCCAAGCTGAACATCGACGCGAGGGTGTC
>JAIOPF010000221.1 GCA_021414045.1 Deltaproteobacteria bacterium
GGTCCCGCCGAGATCGAGGCGGCCTTGTTGCGCCATCCCGCCTGCGCGGAAGCGGCGGCCATTGGAGTGCCTCACGAAATCAAGGGAGAAGGCATTGTCTGCTTCGTCGTGTTGAAGGGCGATCATCGCGCCGAGGAAAACTTGAGCCGCGAGCTGTCCGAGAAAGTCGGAGAGGTTTTGGGAAAAACTTTGCGGCCTGAAAAGGTGATCTTCGTCGCGGCCTTGCCCAAGACGCGTTCGGGAAAAATCGTGCGCGGCGCGATCAAGAAAAAATATCTCGGGAAAGACTTGGGAGACCTCTCGTCGGTGGAGAATCCCGACGCCTTGGAAGCGATTACAGCCCTATAGGAAATGTCTCGCGACCAGGCCGCCGAGGATGGGCAACAAGAGATTGTCGACCCCCTCGATCGAGAGGGCCTCGATCAGCGAGGTGATGGCCGCCGTGATGAGGGCGCCTTGCAGGCCTAAGATCGGGATCAAGGCCAAGATCGCCGTGACCAAAAAGGCCAAGGTTCCCAGGTAGGTTTTCTTCAAGAAGAAAATGCGATGCTTGCCGTAGGTCATGCCGATCAGCGCGGCGAATCCGTCGCAGAGACAAGCCAGCAAGGCTCCGGCGAAGGCCGCCCGAAGCGGCAGGAAGTGCGAGGCCGTTCCCAATCCCACCGCAAGAAAGATCGGCGCCAAATCCATGTGGGGCGAACGGGTCAAGTGTTCGCTGAGATAGCCGATGAAGGGGAGGGCGGGTTTTTGCGAAATTCGGCGCAGTTCGGCGGTGTAATAAAGCATGCAGACGAGTCCCAAGACGACGGTGGAGACTCTGGGCATGGATTGAAAGGCGAAAGGCACGAGCAGCCCCGGCAAGTGGAGCGACTTTCGCCTCAGTTCGCGGCGGACCTCAGTGGATGTAAGTGAAGCCGATGCTTGCATTGCCTTTAGAGACTGTGGGGCTCAGGAAAAAGTTGGGGTGTTCCTTCTTGTGAAACTTCGCGGTGCCGATTCCGATCACGGACCCCAGGACCGCTCCCATGACGACATCGCTTAAGAAGTGATGGTACCCGTCGACCCTGCTCACGGAGACCAAGGAGGCGAGGGCGTAGGAGGGGATGGCGGCCTTCCAACCGTAAAATTCTGTTAGGACGCCGGCGGCGGTAAAGGCCGCCGTCGCATGAGCGCTGGGAAAGCTGAGGTTCCCTCCATCGGGACGTTGGCGCCGGAAAGCGAGCTTCGTGACGGTATCGATGCCAAGGGAAAGGAAGAGGGCTTCCGTCAGAGCTCGGCTGGTGAGTGCTAGCTTGGGATGATCGGTGTTGGCGGCGACGATCCAGGTGATGACGGAGACGCCCCCAATCGTATAGGGAGAGATAGTCCAACCGATGACGTCGTTGCCTGTCGAGCCGAAGAGGGCGTTGGGTTGAAAACTATTTTGCAGTTTGCTGTCCACCTCATGGAGGCCCGCCGTCAAGCCGATTCCAAGTCCGAAAGCCAGGGATCCCCAACCCCAAAAGGATTCCTTCATGCTTCCGCCAAGATCCCGGGGGATGTCTTTGAAGGTGAATTTCTCCCCCGCGACGGAGCGTTCGGAAAATTCTTGGTCTTTGGGGGATAATTTCAGGTCCGGTGCTGTGACAGGGGCATCTTCTGGATTGGATTCGGCGGCCTTTTTATCCTTGGACCATGCGGAAGGGATGGGAAGGAGTTGAAAGCTGAAAATGGCCAAAATTCGCCCCGGGACCGCAATCAATATTAGCGTGGGAAAGATTACAAGGCGTCCGAGGAGGAAGTCCCGGAAGAACGCTTGGGTGGGGCGGTCGCGGCGCCGGTCGACGAGCTGGACTTGGGTTTTTCTCCACTGACGCCGGTAGCGGTCATGGGGACTTTCTTGCCGAAAGCGGCCTGGTAGCCCCCCATGAAGCCACTGCGGAATCCCCCGACGAAACTTGCCTGGGAGCCGTACTCGTGGCGGAAGTATTTTTCCGGTTTTTCAAAGTCTTCGTGGCGTTTAGGGTCGGGTTTCAGGGATTGTTCAAGGTCGCTTTTGCCGGCCTTTCGCCCCAGGTCGTAGCCAATTTCTAGGCCACGTTTACGGGCAGGGTCGCCGTTATAACCGGTCTTTTTGCTGCCCTCGGCGGCCTTGGGAGCTTTGCTGGAGGCGGCCTTTGCTGGAAAAGGCGCATGTAGGCTGAAGATGAGTAACAAGGGTAAGAGACGAAATAGAAACGGCCATCGCGGGGTCATAGGCGCCTTTTAGCTCCATAAAGGAAAAAATTGTTCCAAGTATTGTACGCTGATACCACGGTTCGATGTCTACTAGATAGAAAAAGCCTCGATTGACTTGCCGGAACCCCTAGAATAAAAAAGGCCCCAATGCGGGAATAGCTCAGTTGGTAGAGCATCAGCTTCCCAAGCTGAGGGTCGCGGGTTCGAACCCCGTTTCCCGCTCAATAGATTAAGTATTTTTAATTCGAATCTTGGCTTGTGCCTGCCCGAATTTATTTCGGCCGGGTGAAAAACTTTGCAATCTCGTTTCCCGCGAGTCCCCTCCCCATTCAAAAAAAACCCTCTTTCCACCGAAGCGGAAAGAGGGTCGGATTAAAGTCCGTTGCAGTCCGTTCTATTGTCCGTGGATGTAGAAGAAGTCCACGTTGGTCCCGGGCGAGTTAATATCGCTAAAATATTGCAAATTAAGATGTGCTCTTGTTTCCATTGAGGAATGGCGCGATCCAAGCGGCGCTAGCTTTACCGGGAAAAAGTGGATACTTTTTCCCGGTTAGGGGATAGTTTTCCGAAGGGCTGGATCTGTTCCCAAAGAGCGAGGCACCGTGAATCCAAAAAATATCCTGCGAAGCGTCTGGAACGCCCTGATAGTTCCCATTTTCGGCAATTTTCATTGGAGTCCCCCCGGGTGGATGAAACGAATTGGGGCATGCGTCTCTTCGGCTTTCCTCTGGGGCAAGAAGAAACCCCTCCTAGCCCTCCTGTGCATGGCGACGGTCGCGGCCCTCGGAGTTGGCTCTTATAAGGGATATCGTTGGTGGCAATCCCGGCCCAAGCCCCATCAAGTGACCTTCCAAGTGACGCCTCCCGCTCGCACCGAAATCGAGGCCGAGGAAGAGTCGCAACGCGGACCTAAACCCTTGACCATAACTTTTGGCGAATCCGTCGCGCCCCTCGCGGCGGTGGGAAAAGAAGTTCCCAGCGGGATCAGTATGCAGCCCGCCATTTCGGGGATATGGCGTTGGCAGGGGGACCGCACCCTGAGTTTCGCGCCCAAGGACGATTGGCCCATTGGCGAGAACTACGAAGTTCGCTTTCAACCTTCCGTTTTCAAGCCCGGCGTCAAACTGGCTCAAAAGTTTATCTCCTTTAGCGCGCCTGCCTTCGACGTGAAGGTCGCCGAAGCGAAATTTTACCAGGACCCCCTTAAGGCCGATCAGAAAAAAGTGGTCATCAATCTCGGCTTTTCTTACCCCGTCAATCCCTCCGAACTGGAAAAACGGATTTCCCTAAAACTGGCCGGCAAGGACCCGCTTAAGTTCTCCGTCACCTACGACGCCTTGAAGCTCAAGGCCTTCATTCAATCGGAGACCTTGGCCATTCCCAAAGAAGACATGAACGTCGAGTTCAAGCTGGCCCAAGGCACGACCCCGATGAAAGGCGGGAAGGCCTTTCCGCAAGATTTGACTCAAAATCTCGCCGTCCCAGGACTGTATAGCCTCAGTCTCTCCGACTTCACGCCTCAGGTGGTGACCAACGATAAGGACGAGCCCGAACAGGTGCTGATGATCAACGCCTCGGCGGATTTGGATGGCGGCGAGCTGACCAAGGCCATGTCTGTTTGGGTGTTGCCCAAGTTCCCCTTGGACCATCAGCCGACCGAGGACGAAGCGCCCTACGCTTGGACCGAAACCGAAGTGACTCCGGAAGTTCTGAACAAGTCGGTCAAGCTCCTCCCCGAAGCCATTCCCAACGAGGAAGAGCATTCGACTATCCAGAGCTATAAATACCATGCCGATGTCGGGGATCGTCTCTTTATCCAGGTCAAGGAAGGCTTAAAGTCTTTCGGCGGGTATGTGTTGCCGAAAGACGTCCTGCGTATCGTGGAAGTGCCGGCCTATCCTTCCGAACTCAAGATCATGAGCAAGGGCGCCTTGCTCGCCTTGAGCGGAGAGAAAAAGGTTGGGATTCAGGCTCGAGACCTGCCGGGGATCAAGGTCGAGATTGGGCGAGTCTTGCCCTCGCAGATCCAGAATTTGGTCTCGCAGACCTATGGGGATTACGACAATCCCGAGTTTTTCGGACATTTCAAGGCCGACAACATCATCGAACGGTTCGAGCGCAACATCGCCTTGCCGAATTTGAAGCGCGGGCAATCGCATTACGAGTCCCTCGATTTGGCGGAATATCTCCGCGCTCCGGGAGCCGAAGAGAAACGCGGCGTTTTCCTGCTGACCGTCCAGGGCTACGATCCCGCCAAAGAGGCGAAAAAGGCCAAGTGCGAGGCGAAGAAAAAACGTCCGCTGGGCGCACCTCCCGCCGATCCCGACGAATATGTCGAGGAAGAAGACGAGGACTGCCGAACTCTTTCCGAAGAACCGGAAGAAGAGGACGGATCGGAAACCCTCAAAGACAGCCGGATGGTACTGGTCACGGATCTCGGGATCCTGGTGAAAGAGTGGGTCAACGGCACTCAGGAAGTCTTCGTTCAATCGATTTACACCGGTCAACCGGTGGCCGGGGCCCGGGTGGAAATCTTGGGCAAGAACGGCGTCTCGCTTTTCTCCCAGGTGACGGATGCCGAGGGAAGGGCGCGTTTCGCGAAGATCGAAAATTTATCCCGCGAGCACAAGCCCACCCTGATCTTGGTCCAAAAGGGCAATGACCTCATCTACCGTCCCGGGGATACCTTTCATTTGGGAATGATCGTCAAGCCGGCCCGTTGGGACACGAATATCGTGGGACTTTCCTTGCTGGTGGAGGCCCTGGATTCGCGTGGACTGACCATCCTCAGCGAGAAGCTCAAGGTGCCCGCCGGCGGCTTCTTGGAGCTGACCCATGCCCTCGAGGAATCGGCCCCGGAGGGGACCTACGATATCAATTTATATCTAGTGAAGGACGACAAGGCCGGGGCCCAAGTCGGTTCGGCTCAGATCAAGGTACAGGAGTTTTTGCCGGACCGCATGAAGGTGACGGCGAAGCTTTCCGCCGAAGCGAGCGAAGGTTGGGTTAGCCCGGAAGGGCTGAAGGCCTTGGTTCAGGCGCAGAACCTTTTTGGGACTCCCGCGGAAAATCGCCGAGTGACCGGCGAAATGTCGCTGAATCCGGCCTTCCCGCAATTCCCGAATTACTCCGACTATGAATTTTACGATCCGCATCGCGCCAAGGAAGGTTACACCGAGGAGTTGGGCGAGGCCAAGACCGACGCGCAGGGTAACGCCGAATTCGACCTTCGCCTCGGAAAATACGCCAAGGCCACCTATCGCCTGAGTTTCTTGGCGGAGGTCTTCGAGCCCGAAGGCGGGCGAAGCGTCGCCGCCTCGACGACGGCGCTGGTTTCCGATTTGCCCTATTTGATCGGGTTCAAGGCCGACGGGGCCCTGGAATATGTCGCGCGGGGCAGCAAGCGCGGCGTTTCGTTGATCGCCATCGATCCCAAGCTGCGGAAGACAGCGGTCAATGGCTTGACCTTGCAGCGCATCGAGACGCTTTACGTTTCGGTGCTGAACAAGCAGGAAGACGGCACCTACAATTACGAGTCCCGGAAAAAGGAAGTGAAAGGCCCCGAGTCCCCGCTGGAAATTCCCGCCACCGGTTACGCCCTGGCGCTGGATACCACGACCCCGGGGGACTTCGCCTATACCGTTCGCGACGCCCAGGGCAACGAAGTCAATCGCATCGAATACTCCGTCGCCGGCCAGGGCAACGTGACGCGCAGTCTCGAGCGCAACGCCGAATTGAAATTGGCCTTGAACAAGAAGGAATACTCTCCCGGCGAGGAAATCGAAGTCAGCATCCGGGCGCCCTATGTCGGCGCGGGATTGATCACCATCGAGCGGGACAAAGTCTACGCCGTGCAATGGTTCAAGTCGGAGACCCTCGCCTCAGTCCAGAAAATCCGAGTTCCCGCGGATTTCGAGGGCAACGGTTACGTCAGCGTCCAATTCATCCGCGACCCGAGTTCGGACGAGATTTTCATGAGCCCGCTTTCCTACGGCGTGGCCCCGTTTTCCGGAAGCCTGAGCGGCGTGACGAATCATTTGAAGCTGACGGCACCCGAACGCATGAAGCCCGGGGAAATCTTGAACATCCAGCTTCAGGCCGAACAGCCCACCAAGGCGGTGGTCTTC
>JAIOPF010000222.1 GCA_021414045.1 Deltaproteobacteria bacterium
AATCGCTTCCGGCGTCTTGGGCTTGATGGGATCGCTGACCCCGATCAGGCCGGCGAAGTGGCCGTCGATGGAAACGTACAAGACCGTCTGCCCTTGGCGGCGCAGTTCTTCAGCCTTCGTTTTTTGGAGATTTAGGTCGACTCCGTCCTCGAGAAGCATCTTGGAATTTCCCAGAAGCACTTCGCGCCCGTCGATTTTTCCGCTGACGCCTTTGCCGGTCGCGGATTGAAAGTCCGCGGGTTTTTTCATCTCCAAGCCGCGACTCTTGGCGGCGCGGACAATGGCGGCGGCGAGGGGGTGTTCGCTGGCCTGCTCCAAGCTGGCCGCCATCGTCAGGACTTCCTGGTCCCGCCATCCCGGCTCGGTAATTAAAGCCGTCAATTCCGGTTTGCCTTCCGTGAGGGTGCCTGTCTTGTCGACGACGAGGGTGTCGACTTTTTCCATGGTCTCGAGGGCCTCGGCATTTTTGATGAGCACACCCGCGGTCGCGCCCTTGCCGGTCCCCACCATGATCGACATCGGCGTCGCCAGACCCAAGGCGCAGGGGCAGGCGATGATGAGGACGGCCACCGCATTGATCAAGGCGTGGGCCAATCGGGGTTCGGGGCCCAGCTTCGCCCATATCACAAAGGTCAGGACGGCGGCGAAAATCACGGCGGGGACGAAGTATCCGCTGACCTTATCGGCCAGTTTTTGGATGGGGGCGCGGCTGCGCTGGGCCTCGCCCACCATGTGGACGATTTGGGCTAGCAAAGTTTCGCTGCCCACGCGTTGGGCGCGCATCAAGAGCCCGCCGGTTCCGTTGACGGTGGCGCCCGTGACCGAATCGCCGGGGCCTTTGGCGACCGGCACCGGTTCTCCGGTGATCATGGATTCGTCGATGTGGCTGGTTCCTTCGAGCACGACGCCGTCGGTGGGGACCTTTTCGCCGGGTCTTATGCGGAGCGTGTCTCCCGGCATCACCTGATCGAGAGGGGTCTCGATTTCCTTTCCGGAGAGATCGACGCGGATCGCCGTCTTGGGCGCCAAGCCCAAGAGGGCCTTTAGCGCGCTGCTGGTCTGGCCTCGGGCTCGCAGCTCCAAGACCTGGCCTAGCAAGACCAGCGTGGTGATGACCGCCGCCGCCTCATAATACAACGGTACTTCGCCGTGGTGACCGCGAAAGGATTCTGGAAACCCATTCGGGAAAAAGGTCGCGACTAAACTGTAGAGATAAGCCACGCCGGTGCCCAAGGCGATCAGCGTGAACATATTGAGGCTGCGGTTGAGCAGGGAGCGCCATCCGCGTTGGAAGAAAGGCCAACCGCCCCATAAGACCACCGGCGTCGCGAGGGCGAAAGAGACATAGGGAAGGATGCCGCTAGGAATTTTTTCGAAGAGCGGAACTAAAAAAGGCAGCATTTCCCCCATGGCGAGCAGCAACAGCGGCAGCGACAGGGCGGCGCTCAGGATAAATCGCCGCTTCATGTCCCGCGCCTCGGGATCATCGACCTCCTCGAGGCGAATTTCCTTGGGTTGCAGCGCCATTCCGCAAATGGGACAGGAGCCCGGCCCTACCTTTTCGATTTGCGGGTCCATTGGGCAGAAATAAAGGCGTGCATCGTCCATCGCGGTCGCCGGTTCCATGGCCGCCGGAGGGCCCTTGAGGAAATCCGCGGGATTTTTTTGGAAAGCATCCCGGCAATAGGTCGAGCAAAAATAATATGTCTTGCCGGCGTGGTCCGCCTTTCCGGCCGGAGACGCGGGATCCACTTCCATCCAACAGACCGGATCTTTTTCCTTCGCCTCAGTCATTCAGCGCTTTCAGGCCGTCGTTCGCCCATTTTAGGATTTTTTGGGATTCTTCGGGGGTCAACCGCGATTTCCAGTGCGCCACCAGATAGATCGGAGGGGGCATGGAACTTTCTTGAACATCATCGATGAGATCTTCCAGCCCGTCTTGGGGGACGTCGTATTTTTTCCCGGAGAAGGGGAAGCCGAAGCTCATGTCGTGGTGCTCCTTCGCCTCATCGATGTCGCTCTGGACCAGCCAGGAGAAGGGCGGGATCTTGGAATAGAGCGGCATCTTGTCGACGTTGCCATGGCACATCAGGCACTTGGCCTCGAAAATCGGGCGGATTTCCTTTTCGTAGGCGGCTTGGATGGCATCGAGATCCTCGCAAGAAGCAAGGGGCTCGCCGTCAGCGGTCTTGGAAGGTTGGCTTTGAGGAGAGCTGGTCGAGGCGCATTTCCTTGGGGGAGGCTTGGCGCTCGATCGCGGTGCATCCACGGAAACGAAGCGAAGGACTATCCCCAATGCGGCCATGGTCAAGACCAGGTCGATGAATATCCATTTTTTCTTCATGATTTCCTCCCAGGAATTCCGAGTTTAGGCCACAGCGCGGCGACTTTCTTTTTGACATCCTCGCTCATGATGAGGTCGCGAGGCCATTCTCGGGTGTAGCCTTCTTCTTTCCATTTGCGAGTGGCGTCGATTCCCATCTTGCTGCCGACGAATTGCCTCGGCGCCGCGTGGTCGAGGTGGTCGACCGGGCCCTCGACCAAGACCAGGTCCCGCTTGGCGTCGATATTGTTGCTCACCCGCCAGACGACCTCGGTCATGTTGTGGACATCGACGTCATGGTCGACGACGATGAAGCATTTGCAGAACATCATCTGTCCCATGCCCCAGAGCGAATGCATGATTTTTTGCGCGTGCCCCGGATAGCTCTTCTTGATGCTGAGGATGCAAAGATTGTGAAAGCAGGCCTCCGGCGGCAGGTACATGTCGATGACTTCGGGGAAGGTCATCTGGACGAGGGGCAAGAAAAGCCTTTCGGTCGCAAGTCCCAGGAATTTGTCTTCCATCGGAGGAATGCCGACGACGGTGGTCAGGTAGATAGGGTCTTTTCTCTGCGTGATTTTGGTGACGTGAAAGCGGGGGAAGGGCTCGACCGGGGTGTAATAGCCGGTGTGATCGCCAAAGGGGCCTTCGTCGACCATGGCTTCCTCGGGATCGATATAACCCTCGAGGATGAAGTCCGCGCTGGCGGGGACTTGTAGATCGACGGTCAAAGCGTCGACCAATTCCACCGAATTCCCCTTGAGATACCCGGCGAAAAGGAACTCGTCGACTTGGTCCGGAAGAGGCGCCGTCGCCGTATAGGTCAGGGCGGGATCGCCGCCGATGGCCACCGCAACGGGAATTTTCTGTTTCAATTCTTTGTATCGGTGAAAATGCCGGGCCCCGACCTTGTGGATTTGCCAATGCATGGCCGTCGTCGTCTTGTCCAAAACCTGCATGCGATAGAGGCCGACATTGCGACGGCCCGTGTCGGGGTCCTTCGTGATCACCATCGGCAAGGTGATGAAGCGGCCTCCGTCCTCGGGCCAGCATTTGAGGATGGGCAGCTTGCCCAAGTCGACCTCTTCCCAAACGATCTCTTGGCAGGCCGCCTTGCCGACGGTTTTTGGCGTGGCCCGGGCCATTTCCGCCAACTTGGGCACCATCTTGAGCTTGTCCCAAAAACCGCTAGGCGGTTGGGTGGTCAGAAGTTCTTTCAGGCGCTTGGGGTGTTCTTCTAGATCTTCCACTCCCAAGGCCCAGCTCATGCGACGATAAGAACCATAGAGGTTGATCACCAGAGGATAGGGGCTTCCCTTGACCTTTTCGAAATAGAGGGCCGGACCTTCGGCTTTCATGACCCTATCGGCGATCTCGGCGATCTCGAGGATGGGATCGACTTCTTCGCGGATGAAGACGATTTCATTTTTTTGGGCAAGGAAGTCGACGAACTGACGCAGCGAGGTCCATTTCATGCCCTAGGGTTAACCCTGAGCAGGCCTCAAATCAAGCGGATTTGATCGAGGCATGGCTTCCAACTCATGAAAAATAATGGCGAAAATAGCCCGCCGCGAAGATGAGCAGGAAGAGCCCTAGGCCCAAGACGGCATTGGCGATCAACCAGGAGGTGATGACGCGGGTCCAAGTGGTTTTTTGCAAGGTCTTGAGGGAATAAAAAATCAGGAAGAATCCCCAAGCCAAGGCAATCCACATTCCGGCGACGGGAATAAGATAAAAGACAGTGGCCGCGCCGGTGTAACAGTAGGCGCGAAAGCTGGCGCGGTAGGGATAAGCGGTGCCGCCGCGCCACTTTAAGATTTGGTGGAACCAGAATAGATAAAGAAATTCTAGGACGAGGTAGATCGGCCAATCGAAGAGATCCCAGTACCAGGGTAGGGCTTCGAAGAGGGCGTTTCCTTTTTGCGGGAATAGATAATCATCCAAGGCCATTCCGATCGCCGCGATCAGGGTGGTGAGAACGGCGAAAAGCAGGGCCGTTCCCCAAGGGCCCATGGGATTTAGCGAAGCGAAAAAAGCCTTGGGACGAAGGAGGGAGTCTCGCAGACTGATCCAAAAACCCGGATCTTCGGACTCGATGGGCTCGCTCATGGGTTGACGATCACCTTCATGGCCTTTTGGGCCAAGATCCAATCGATGGATTCGCGGAGTTTTTCGAGACCGACGTGATGGGTCACGAGCGGAGCCACCTTCACTTTTTTTTCGCAGAGCAAACGGTGGGATTCGACCAAGTCTTCCGGAGAAGGGGAATAGGAACTGAACACGGTGATCTCGTGGTGGTAGAGCGCGTCGAGGCTGACTTCCACGGGCTTGTCGGAGAGGGAGGCGAAGAGATTGAGAGCTCCGCCGTCGCGCACCCAGCTGAAGGCGTTTTGGAAGACTTTGCCGCCACCAGCGGTGAAGACGACGATATCGGCGCGGCGTCCCTCGGTTTTGGCGGAGACGAATTCGGCAATGTCGGGCGAGTCGCCGCGCAGGGTGTAGTCCGCTCCCAGTTGTTTCGCCAAACTCAAGCGCTCGTCGAAAAGATCCAGGGCCAGGACCTGAGTGGGGATCAATTTCAGCAATTGCACCATCATCAGGCCTATGGAACCCATGCCCACGACGACCGCGAAATCGCCTGGCAGTAGGTTGGCGCGCCGCACGTTGCGGACGCAGCAACTGAGGGGTTCGGTGAAGAGCCCCTCGTCATCGCTCAAGTCGGCGGGAACGAGGAAGGCCGTTTGGCCTGCATGTTCGGCGGGAATGCGCAGGTATTCGGCGAATCCGCCAGGGTCGAGGTTGGTCTCTTTGAAATGGCGGCACATCGAGTGGTTGCCGTGGCGGCAGAAGTGGCAGGTTCCGCAGGGCACATGATGGGCGACGACTAATCTTTCTCCCACCTTGAATTTTTGTACTCCGCGACCGATCTCGACCACGTCGCCGACGAGCTCGTGGCCGAGGACGACGGGCTTTTTGGGCAGGGCGCGGCTGACCTTCAGGACGTCCGTTCCGCAAACGCCGCAGGCGCGGACTTTCAGCAAGATCTCGCCATCCCCGATTTTTGGAATGGGTAAGTCTTCGACGCGGATCTCGCTGGGAGGATGGTAAACGGCTACTCGCATGGGTGTTGGCTTAATTCTTTCGGTAAACCACGTAACGGGCGATTTCCCTCAAGGGGTCCGCCTTCGAATCGAAATCACTCAGGACGCTCAAGGCCTCCTCGGTCAATTGATGAGCGAGGCGCTTGGATTCTTCTAGCCCCAAGAGAGAGGGATAGGTGGCCTTTTCGTTGGCGACGTCGCTGCCGATGTCTTTGCCGATCTCTTCGCCGCCTTCGATATCGAGGACGTCATCGGCGATTTGGAAGGAAAGACCGATGCGGTCGCCGAAACGGCTCAAGGCCTCGAAACGCCTCTGGTCGGCTCCGGCGAGAATGGCGCCGGCCTCTATGGCCACTTGGATCAGCTTGCCCGTCTTGTGGCGATGCAGCCTTTCCAATTCTTGGACGGAAATCTTT
>JAIOPF010000223.1 GCA_021414045.1 Deltaproteobacteria bacterium
TGCCGAAATGCTGCAATAGCTTCTTACGACGCACCTCGCCAATCCCCTCCACCGCTTCGAGTTCGGAATCGAGAGTACGGCGCTGACGCAATTTTCGGTGAAACTCGATCCCGAAACGGTGGGCCTCGTCGCGGATCTGAACCAGGACGAAGAGAGCGGAAGAATTCGCCGGAAAGAAGACGGGATTTTTTCGATTGGGAAGAAAGACGCGCTCCTCGCTGCGGGGCTTGGGGCCCTGGCGTTCCAAAGAGGACTTCCAATCCTCCCCGAGCAGCTTGCTCTTGGCCAAGGCGATCAAATCGACGCCCACGACCCCTTGGTCGCGCAGGGCCTGAGCGGCGGCGTTGAGCTGACCTTTACCTCCGTCGATGACGATCAGGTCCGGCAGCGCCCATTCCGCCTCGCCGTCCGCCGCGCGGCGAATGCGCCGAGTCAGTACCTCATACATCGAGGCGAAATCGTTGGAGCCCTCCACCGTCTTGATTTTGAAATGGCGATAGCCCTGCCGATAAGCCTTGCCCTCGCGGAAGGTTGTCATAGCTCCCACCGATTCGCGCCCCTGGAAATTGCTGATGTCGTAGCATTCGATCACCTGAGGCAGCTTGGACAAGTCCAGGCGGCTTTGCAGCTCGGACAAGGTCTCTTGGACGTCCTTTTCTTTCTGGCCGCGACTGCGGAAGGCCTGCAGGGCGTTTTGTTCGGCCAGTTTCACCAAGGCCCATTTCTCCCCGCGCCGGGGTACCGAAATCTCGACCTTCTTCCCGGAACGTTCCGTCAGGATTTCCGCGAGGATTTCAGATTCCTCCAAAACGATGGGCAGGATCAATTCGGAAGGCAGAAATCTCCCCTCGCCATAATACTGCAGCAGGAAGGAAGTCAGGACCTCCCCGTCTTCCTCCAGCGATTTAAAATGAAAGCCGCGATTCTCCTGGAGGGCTCCGCCCCGAACCGTCATCAAGTAAAGGCTGACCGCCTCGCCCTCGCGATGAAAACCCAAGACATCGCGGCTAAGATCGCGGTGGCTGACCACCTTCTGCTTCTCCAAGGTGCGGTCAATGACGCGGATCAAATCCCTCAGCCGGGCCGCTTCTTCGAAAGCCTCGCGGTCGGCGGCCGCCTGCATCTGCTCGTCGATGGCCTTGCGCAGCTCTTCGCTGCGTCCCTCTAAAAACATTCGAACTTGGCGCACCACCTTGCCGTAAGCCTCGCGCTCGACGTAACCAACACAAGGGGCTTCGCATCTCTTGATTTGGTATTGCAGGCAAGGCCTGACCCGGTTACGGAACTCACTGTCACTGCAAGTTCGCAGGCGGAAATACGCCTCGATGAAATCCGCCACCTCGCGGCAAGCCCAGGCGGAGGCGTAGGGGCCGAAATACAGGCTCCCGTCCTTGCGGATGCGGCGCGTGACATGGATGCGCGGGAACTCGTCCTTCACCGTCAGCTTGATGCTGATGTAACTCTTGTCGTCCTTGAGCTGAATGTTATAGCGCGGATGGTGTTTCTTGATCAGGGTGTTTTCGAGCAGCAGGGCTTCCTTGGCGTTGTCCGTCATAACGGTCTCGACGGAGTCCACCTTCGAGATGAGAAAACGGATCTGGAAACGATCGTTGGCTTCCCTCGCAAAATAGCTCCCTACCCGCGAGCGCAAGTTGGTCGCCTTGCCGATATAAAGCACCTCGCCCTTGGCGTTCTTCATCAAATAAACCCCGGGCGAACGCGGCAGCTCCTCCAGCTGGATTTTCGGCTTCTTTTCGGACATGGACCTACCTTAACAAAGAGATTTCCTTCCTTCCAAGATCTGATATTTTTTCCCTGCCATGAAGCGCCCACGCCGCCAGCCGCCGATCACCACCATCGCCGTCGATACCGGGGGAACCTTTACCGATTTCTACGTCCTGACGGCGGAAGGGCTGCGCACCCACAAGGTCCTTTCGACGCCCCAAGATCCCTCCTTGGCCATCGCTCGCGGCTTGAAAGAGCTGAAACTTCGCGGAAAATGCCGGATCATCCACGGTTCGACCGTCGCCACCAATGCCCTCCTCGAGAGGAAAGGGGCCCGCGTCGCCTTGGTCACCACCTCGGGCTTCGAAGACGTGCTGGAAATTGGCCGGCAAAATCGACCTAACCTCTACGCCTTGCATCCGGAAAAAAAACCGCCCCTAGTGGCGCGCCACCTCCGCTTGGGCCTGGAAGAGCGAATGGGCCCCGGAGGAAAAATCCTTCAGCCCCTATCCAAGACTTCCTTGCTGGCGACGATACGGCGTCTGCGCGGCCTGCGCTGCGACGCCATCGCCGTTTGCTTCCTGCACTCCTACGCGAATCCCTCCCATGAGCGCGCCGTTGCGCTGGCTTTGAAGCGACTTGGCAAGCCCCTCTCCGTCTCCTCCGTGATTTGTCCCGAGTTCCGGGAATACGAACGCTGCTCAACCACCTGCGTGAACGCCTATGTCGCGCCCGTCATGACGCGTTACTTGCGGCGATTGAAAAAACGCGTGAAGCATCCCATCCGCGTGCTGCAGTCGAACGGCGGCAGCCTATCCATTTCGGAAGCCTCTCGCGAAGCCGTGCGCACCCTGCTTTCCGGCCCGGCGGGCGGGGCTTTGGGCGCGCTGAAGGTGGCGGAGAGAGCCGGCTTCGAACGACTGATCACCCTCGACATCGGAGGAACTTCCACCGATCTAAGCTTGATGGACGGCTCCCTCGAATTCAGCGGAGAGGCGGAGCTTGGTGACTGCACTATCAAGACCCCGATGATCCGCATCGACACCCTCGGCGCCGGCGGAGGTTCCCTGGCCTGGATCGACGCCGGTGGAGCCTTGCGAGTCGGGCCCGAGAGCGCCGGCGCGGATCCGGGCCCGCTCTGTTATGGACGAGGCGGAAAACTTTCGGTCACCGACGCCCATGTCGCTTTGGGCCGCATTCCACCGGAGCATTTTTTGGGCGGGCGGATGCGAATCTTCCCCACAAAAATTCTCGGGCCCTTGGACAAGCTCGCGAGTCGCCTCAAACTCACGCGGGAAGCCGCG
>JAIOPF010000224.1 GCA_021414045.1 Deltaproteobacteria bacterium
CAAGAGATTCAGAATCGGATGGGCATGCTCGGGGGCCAGGGAGATCAGCTTACCGTATTAAACTACACGAAGACGTTTCCGGAACGCTTTTGGAGGGCGAATCCCCATACAATGTTGGGAGGAGACTTCAGTCCGGAGGAGACTTATGTCAGTTTTAATCTTCCCTCCGAAGTAATGGATAAAACAGCGGGGGAGGTAGAAAAATTGAGGGCGGGTTTGTCAGGACGGGGGGCGGTCAGAACAGATAATTTAATTTATCTTTATCGAAACTATCTCAATTATCGCCATTTGCGGGAAATGAATTTAGGTGTTTTTAACACGTTTCAATTTTCTCCTGACCGAAAGCGGGAATACCCCGATTTCGAAAGATTGGCGGAACGGGTGGGGCTAACCGTGCCCTTGCTGACTTGGAATATGGTGCCCGATCTTTGGGAACCCTTCATGGGAATCATGGATCAGGGGTACATGTTCACGCATCAATTCGGGTTGAAAAAAGCCGAGGTCGGAAGCAAAAGGCCGGTGATGGGCAACTTCGTTTACTTGCCTTTATCTAGTGAGAATCAAAGGTAGCCACTGGAGTGTCTATGCCGCGCCCTCAGCCAGCCGTAGGTACATCTTCGCGCCCTCATGCTTCGGCTCGGCCTTGAGCGTCTTCTTCCACTGAGTGACCGCGTCCTTCGTCTTACCGGCGGCGTAGAGCGTCACGCCTAACTGAACCCCGGCGTAGTGGTACTTGGAATTCTCTTTCAGGACTTTCTTGAATTCTTCGATGGATTCCTTGTGCTTGCCCATCTCGCGCAGGCAAACGGCCAGCTTGCAGCGGATGTCGAGAAAGGTGGGGCCGAGGTGCAGGGCCTTGCGGTATTCCTCGATCGCTTCTTTGTAGAATCCAATCCCTTCGTAAATATCTCCGACTTCCGCGTGCCGATTGGCGAGCTTAGCGCGGATGAAGGGATCCATCTTGCTACCCTTGTGCTCGCGACTCTTCTCTTGGACCTTTTCGTAGAGGGTGCGGGCCTTCTTGTATTCGCCCAAGTCGTTGTAGAGCACGGCCAAGTTGAGAAGGGCTTCGGTGTAACGAGGATTGATCTTGAGGGCCTTCTCGAAAAAGCTCGTCGCATCGGTGAACTGACCCGAGTTGTGCGAGATGACGCCGAGCATATTGTAGACGTCGGCGAAATAGGGCTTCTTTTGGATGAGCTTGAGAAAAATCTTTTGGGCGTGCTCGTATTGGTGCTGTTGGAAGGCCTTCTTGCCTTCGGAGAACAGGGCGCGGATTTCGTCCATGAGAGGCTCCTTCGCTGCGTTTCTTAATTGCTGCCGGCGGCTGGAGCGGCTGGTGCGGCCGCGACGCCAACCTTGTTCACGACTTTTTTGGTGCGTTTGCTGTTCGGAAATTTTTCCTGCATCAACTGGGCGGCGCCGCGCGCCTTGTCCTTGTCGCCCAAGCGATAGAAGGAAATCGCGGTGCGTTCGAGGGCTTCCTCGTCGTAGCCGAGTCCGGGAAATTCTTGCAGCACTTCGAGGAAACGCGGGATCGCGGCGCGGTATTGCCCGCGCCGGAAATAAAACTTCCCGACGTACATGTCTTTCTTGGCGCCGCGGCCGCGGATTTCGTCGTACTTGGCCTTCGCCATCTCGGCGTAGGGACTTTGCGGAAACCGGCGGTAGACCATCGCGAAGGATTCTTGAGCGGGATTCATCGAGGAAAGGTCGCGATCGATGGCCTTCGGCAGCTGGTTCTCGTAGGAGAGCCCGGTTCGATAGTAGGCGTAATCCAATTTTTCGCTGGTGGGATGGAGGCGCGTGTAGAGGCCGTAGGTCTCGGCGGCCAAGATCCAATCTTTCTTTCGGAAATAGGCATCGGCGATATTCAACTCGGCGTCGACAGCGTAGGTGCTATCCGGGAACCGGCTCTTGAAAATTTCCAAGCACTCGACGGCTTCCTGGAAACGCTTCTTTTCGCTGAGCTTCATGCACTTTTGGATGGCCTGCTCGTCGGTCTCTTCTCCGGTGAACTTGAAGGACTTTTTCTGACAAGCCGCCCCAAATAGGGCGAGGATCGGAATGAAAAGGAGGAGGGGCCATTTTCGCATAGGCGCGGATCTTAAGAAGATCGCTTTCCTGAAGTCAAGAAAGAGCTGGAAGATTTAGCGTAGTTTCATGGGGTTGGATGGTTTTCCCCGAAGCGGGGGCTACTTGACAGCGGGAGAAGGCAAACTTATTACTCTTAGCAGGAGTCGACTAATCATGAGTTCTGAGGAAGAATTGGAAAATCAAGCATTTAAGGTCCAAGACCGGCGGCGTTTCCATCCCGATGGGAGCCCCGTGGAGGGTTCCGAACCCGCCGAAAAGGCGAATCCCCCTCAAGCCACCGCCGAAAAGGCGGACTCGCCGCCTCCTTCCCCGACTTCGGCTGCCGAAGAGAGGCCCCGGGATATTCCGGCGGATTTTGCCTCTTTAGTACTCTCCCTCGCTGCCGGGGCGCAGAGCTCTTTGGGCATTTCTCCCCATCCCCTGACGGGAAAACCCGAAAAAAACCTGCCTCAGGCCAAGTACAGCATCGATTTATTGGGCATGTTACAAGAAAAAACCCGGGGAAACCTCGGTCCCGAAGAAGCTAAGCTCTTGGAAGCCCTACTTTTTGACCTGAGGATGCGCTATGTGGAGGCAAATGCATCTTGAAGAAACCAAAGTCGCAAAATTCTTCGTATGAGCCTTCCATGGGCAGGAAATACTCTCTCTGGACGCTGCTTTTCACCGCCCTTCTCTCCGTCGGGATAGGTCTGGGAATCGCCGTGAAGCTGGATTGGCTTCAGCCCAGCACGGCCCAGAGCGACATCTCTCCATCGTCCTCGCTTCCATATGCCATGGGCGGAAGGGCCCCCGGTTCTTTTGCCGACCTGACCAAACAGGTTCAGGCCGCGGTGGTCAACATCAGTACCAGCAAGACCTTGCAGTTGCGCGGTCGCTCCCCGGATCCTTATTACCAAGATTACCTCGACCGCTATTTTCAGGCGAATCCGGGACAACGCCGGCAAAATAGCCTGGGCTCGGGTTTCATCCTGAATAAAGATGGCTATATTCTGACGAACAACCATGTTGTCAGTGGATCGGATGAGATCCAGGTAAGGCTTTCCGACGGGCGTACTTTCGAGGCCCAGATGGTTGGTTCCGACAATAAGACGGATATCGCCGTCATCAAGATCAATGCCCACGAGAGCTTGCCAACGGTGGCCCTGGGAAATTCCGATGGGATCGATATCGGCGATTGGGTTTTGGCCATCGGGAATCCCTTCGGTTTGACGCAGACGGTGACCGCGGGAATCGTGAGCGCCAAGGGGCGAGTGATCGGTGCCGGTCCCTATGATGATTTCATCCAGACCGATGCCTCGATCAATCCCGGCAATTCCGGCGGCCCGTTGTTCAATCTGAAAGGCGAGGTGGTTGGTATCAACACCGCCGTGGTGGCGAGCGGGCAGGGGCTCGGTTTTGCGATTCCCATCAATATGGCGAAGCAGGTGATTCCACAGCTGATCAAAGGTCAGCGCGTGGAACGTGGTTATCTTGGCATCGGTCTTCAAGAAGTAACCCCGGAGCTGACTCAAGCACTGGGTTTAGAAAAGCCTGAAGGCGCGCTTGTTGCCCAAGTTTACGAGGGTTCACCCGCCAACCAGGCCGGCATTCAAGCCGGCGACCTCATCCTCAGCCTGAACGGACATCCCATCCAAAAGACCAACGATTTGCCCATCCTGGTTTCCCAGGCCGAGATCGGTTCCGAAGTGGCGATGCAGGTCTTGCGACGAGGGGAACGAAAAGATTTTAAGGTCAAGATCGCCTCCCAGGACAAAATCAATCAGGCGGTCGCGACGAGCACCGCCAATGGCGGCAATCTGACGAATATTGGTCTCGAAATCCGGGACGTCAATCCAGTCGAGACCCAGCGCAATGGCTTGCTGCCCGGGCAGGGCGTGACCGTCACTTCGCTTGACGACCGCTCCGCGGCGGCCTCCGTGGGGCTTCAGCCGGGAGACGTCATTCTCAAGTTGAACGATAGGCCGGTCATCGGGAGCCAAGATTTCCTCAAGTCGAGCCAGGTTCTCAAGCAGGGCCAGATGGTTCGGATGCTGGTGAAGCGCGGCCCGATGACGAGTTTCTTCGTCTTCAAGATCTGAGCCTCATTTACCCCGAAAATATCTTTTCATGCTCCAGTCGATGACGCTGGGAAACAAGAAGTTGCCCCAGATCAAGAGGCGGTTCGAGAAAGAAACGAACTCGTCGCGTTTTCCCTTCACATAGGCGCGCAGGATCCTCGCCGCCACCCTCTCGGGCGTGGCGCCTTCGGATTCGGTCGAGAAGGGCTTCCAGCCCTCGCTCTTCGCGTTGGCCGTGAAATCGGTGCGGGTGCGTCCCGGATAGACGTCGACGACGCGGATGCCGTCGGGCGCGAGGTCGATGCGCAGGGATTCGGCGAAGGCGCTGAGCGCGGCCTTTGTCGCGGAATACACCGACATACGCGGGATGGCGCGCCAGGCGACGATGGAGGAGACGGTGAGTACTGTCGCCCGAGGCGATCTTTTCAGCAGGGGAAGCAATCCGCGCGTCAGCGTGAATACGCTGAAGAAATTCAGCTCGAAGAGTTCGCGCAGTTCATGTTCCGACACGGCGGCGAAGGTATTGTAATTTCCGGCTCCGGCGTTGTGGACGACACCGTCCAAACGGCCTTCGAGGAGCAGTCTTTGCACCAAGTTCTCGACGTCCTCAGGTTGGGTGAGATCCGCGGTGAGATAGGCTGAACCCGGCGAATCCGCCGAGATTTCCGAGAGGAGATTTTTGAGTTTCTCCTCGCTGCGCGCGACCAAGAGCAGTTCGGCCCCTTGTCGCGCGAAAGCTCGGGCAACGGCCGCCCCGATGCCCATGGAGGCGCCGGTGATCAGGATTCTTTGGCCTCGGAGGCATTCGGCGCCGGACATCCAAGCTCCTTGAAACGGAATTAAAATTGGAAGGTGTAACCGAAGGTCACCTGCACGCTGCGCAGGTCCAGGCCGTCGTTGATGAATCCGCGATACTCAGAGCCGAGACCGATGCGGCTCGATCCGAATTCATACTCGATACCGCCGCCGCCCGTGAAGGTCAGGTTGCTATCGTCGGCGATAGGCGAGAGAAAATCGTTGAAATCGAGATGGTAGAATCCCACCGTGCCGATGAAGTAAGGGCGAAATTTGGTTTTGAGGGGGGTGACGCGCACCCCGCCC
>JAIOPF010000361.1 GCA_021414045.1 Deltaproteobacteria bacterium
GGACACCGAAAAGGACGAAGAGCATAGCGCGCAACGCCTGGTTTACAAGACCATGTACGGCGGCATGATGCGCCAGACCTTGATCGATCTCGATCTCCTCGAATCCCCGGAAATTCACGAACTGCGCGGTATCCAGAAAGAGCTCTCCCAGCTTGGCGAAGGTCCTTTTGAAATTCATGATAAAGAAAAGGTCTCTACCTTCAACACGCTGCGCGAAGTGAAAGATTTTGTTTTGGCCAACGGGCGAGAGGGGCAATACATCCAACGCTACAAAGGCTTGGGTGAGATGAATCCCGAGCAGTTGTGGGAAACAACCATGAACCCGGAAACCCGCACGCTTCTGCAGGTTCGCGTCGACGATTTAGTGGAGGCCGACGATATCTTCACGGTCTTGATGGGCGACCAAGTCGAACCCCGAAGGGAGTTCATCGAAAGCAACGCCCTCAAGGTCCGCAACCTCGACGTCTAAGCGACCGATCTCTAAAGAACACCCTGTATAACCCCAGGGAATAAGGCCCTATTTTATTGCTTGGCGGCTTTCCGAGGGCCATGTTACGCTTTCCCGAAATGTTTTCGATAAGGAGTCTCTCATGGGCAAGGTAGTCCTCAACGATCTCGAATTCGAAGTTCCCGCAAATTGGCAGGATCAAGGCATGGTCACCCTCACCATTCCTTCCACGGACAAAAATGTCAGGCCCAACATCATCATCACCAAAGAGAGACTGGCCCAACCGGTAGATCTGGCGACTTACTTTGGTAAAATCAAAGAAGCGGTCAAGGCCCGAGGGATTCAAACTTTCCAAATCTTAGATGAGCGCGAAATCAGCGTCGGCGGTGTCCCAGCGATGCAAATGGTCTGTGCCTGGGATTTAGCCGCGATGAAGCAGATGCTCGGCCCCAATGCCGAAGTGCTCAAGAACATCAAGCCCGGCCAAAAAGTGCAGCAAATTCAAGTGAGTTTTATCAAGGGCGAGGTCGCGGTCAACCTGACCGCGAGCTTTCCGGCCGAGCAGTTCGAAATCTATACCCGACCCTTCCAAAAATTCCTCTCGACGATCAAATCCGTCTAGTTGCGAAACGCGGATCAACCTCTCGATGGCGAGTAGGTGGGAGTGCGAGCTGGCTTAACTCGAAGAGTCTTGAGCGCAGGTCGATTCGCAGTTCCACTCCGAGAGCGTTTCCCCCTCGGCGTTGGCGAAGACCAAGCGATAACTCTGGTCGTTGGCATCGTAGGTCAGCCCGAAGGCTCCCGCCGCGTTTTGGTAATGCCTCATGAAGCTGCCGTCGGCGAATTGCTTGAGCGTGACTGTATAGGCTCCGACCCGGCGGGTTTGCTGGTCGCTCACCATGCTTTTCTTTTTGTCGAAAAAGATGTCTTCCGTGAATCCCGGCCATTCGACTTTCCATTGGCTGGCTCCGTTGGGAAAGGCGGTGATGGTGAAGGGGACGCCTTGAACCAATGTTTTTGAGGTGGAACCCGCCTCCGGAACTTGCGCCGGTCCTTTTAGACTGCTGGCATCAAGACCGCGTCCCGTCGGGGCTTTTTTGCTGTTTAAGTATTTTTTCTTCTGGCTGAGCGCCCCCCCGAGATCCACTTCTTCGACGTTGAGTCCCATGGCCTCGGCTCCGCTGACATGCGAGGCCCTCGCGCTCAAATTGACTTGGGCCAACACGGCTCCCTCGGGCCCTTTCAAGACCAGCGGTCCTTGCGAAGGCCATAGCAGGGAGCGTCCCCCCTCGAGAAAGATTTGAGTTCCGCCACCGATGGAGCGGAGCTCCCCTGGGAGGGCGGGAATTTCAATCTTTGCCTTGTCCTTGGCATGAACTAGGCCACCGCTCAGGACGAGCGCCAAGATCAGAGTGGGAAACAATTTTTTTTGGGGCGACATTTTCTTTCCTAAGCTGATGAACGTTCGACGAGAAATTCGGAATTTTTTGCGGCTTCCTCGGACCATTCCACCTTAACGTCCTCTACTCGCGCGGCCGGTGGGCCGATCCGACAAAGACGCAGCAGCTCCTCTAAAGGGTCTTTTTCACCCTGGGCCAGCAGTTCCACCGAGCCGTCGGAACGGTTTCGCACCCAGCCGACCAAGCCTAGGGACCGCGCGGTTTGCTGGGTCCAGGCGCGAAAAAAGACACCCTGGACGCGCCCGCGGATGACGGCATGAAATTGCATGGGATTTTTTTATCAGGCCCGGCGATTTTTTTCCATGGATATGGCAGGGGGGGCGACTTAAACTATTCTCATGAAAATCCTCGCCATCGATCCGGGGACCAAACGCATCGGGCTTGCCGCCAGCGACGCCTTGCATCTGACCACACGTCTTCTGCCGGTCCTACAGGTTTCCGGACTGGGGCGTTCGGTTCAGGAGATCGCGAGCCTCATCGCGGAGGAAGAATTCCGAAAGGTCGTCGTCGGTTTGCCGCTCAACATGGACGGCAGCGAAGGAAAGGCAGCCCTCGGCGCGAGGGACTTAGTGAAGCGCCTAAAGAAGGAACTCCAGAACAAGAAAATTTCTTGCGAAGTCGAAGTCTGGGACGAGCGGCTCACCAGTTTCGAAGCCGAGCAGCGCGCTCGTCAGCAAGGCGTCGCCAAAGCCAAGGCGAAGGCTTTTTTGGATTCGCTGGCGGCCGAGGTCTTACTCGAAGACTACCTCGCTTCTCATCCTGAAAAATAAGGAAGACCCATGAAGGCCGGAACGATTCTCAAAATTCTGCTGGTTTTATCCCTGATCGCAGCCGCGTTTTATCTTTATGTTTCCATTCAATTGGGACCCTACGGAAAAGGGGGGGTGGTTTATATTCCGAGGGGAGCTTCGTTGCGCCAGAGCGCCGAAATTCTCGAACAAAACGGCGCGATTCGCAGCGCTTGGGCTTTCCGTGGGCTGGCCCGCTGGAAAAAAATGCAGGCCAAACTCAAGCCGGGCGAATACCAACTCGATCCAGCGATGACTAGCGGAGAGGTCCTGAATAAAATCGTGCGAGGCGAGAGGGTCGTGCGTCGCGTGACGGTGCCGGAAGGCTACAATTTCCAGCAAATCGCGGCTTTGATCGAAAAAGCGGGCATCGCTCCGCAAGCGGAGACCATGAAATATTTCCGGGACCCCGGCCTCTTGACCGCCTTGGGATTTCCCGCCGTGAGCCTCGAAGGCTATCTTTTTCCCGCGAGTTACGAATACGACCGCGAAACCAAGGTGGAGGGTCTCTTGCGACAGATGTTGCAGAAATTTCAAGACAGCATGCGCGGTCCCATCGCCGATCGCGCCAAGCAGGCCGGCTGGAGCCTTCCCCAAGTGGTCACGCTCGCTTCGCTGATCGAAAAGGAAACCGCCCAGGCCACCGAGCGTCCGCTGATCAGCTCGGTATTTCAAAACCGCCTGAGGATCGGCATGCCCTTGCAGACGGATCCCACCGTGATTTACGGATTGCCGAATTTCGACGGAAATATCCGCCGAGACGACCTGAGAAACCCCCACGCCTACAATACCTACGTCCATGTCGGCCTTCCGCCGGGACCCATCGCTTCCCCGGGGCTGGCCAGCCTCGAGGCGGCCTTGGCTCCGGCCCAAAGCAATTACTTGTTTTTCGTTTCGAAGGGAGATGGGACACACTATTTTTCTTCAACCCTGGACGAGCACAACACGGCCGTGTCGCGTTACCAACTCGGAAGAGCCCCTGGACCCGAAAGTCGTCCCGAGACCCAGCCCACGGCTTCCGTGCCGGTGCAGAAGCCCATTCCCATGCCGCGAGCACCTGTGCCTCCTCCCGGGGCGGGCAATCCTCAGCCCCTCATGAAGCCCATTCCCATGCCCCGTGCGCCTCAATAAAACAAAAAAGTCCGCACGGCAAAACTGCCGGCGGACTTGAGAAAAAAATCGGCGATCGCAAGAGTTATTTGTTGAACAGGCTCTTGAGCGAGCTCACCAACTGCTCGGACTCACGCTGCACCCACTTGGGGGGCAGGGCGCCGTTTCCGGGACTATGGGGCTTTTCGTCCTCGGACCCGATAATGACGGAAGCGGTCGAAGCGGCCTCTTCGGCGAGGACGCCGGGGAGATGCTGCGCGGCGGCGCCCATCAAGCTTAAGTATTCGTCGTAACGAATCATGATCTTGGTGGGACGGCCGTGGCGGGTGACCACCACCTTGGCTTCGTCCTCTTTGAGCACCTCGGCGAAGTTCGCCCGCGCTTCGGTGACGTTGAAGATCTTGAGTCGTCCTAGTCGTTCATCGTGGATTTCAAACATGAAACCAACCTCCCGGATTATGTCTCTTTAAAAAGACAGAAGAACTAATGTCAAAGACTTTCTGGACGGAATCCAGTACATCCATAAAGTCGAATTAATTCAACGACTTTCGCCGTTGTTGTTCCCGACATCCCTCATCCCGAGACCGAAGCCCGTACGGAATATTCGATTTTCTTTGGACGAAGGTTTTTTCGTAGGTGTCACTAAAAAGGTGCGAATTTTTTTTTGCCCATTTCAATCGGCGCAAATTCTCGATAACCATCGAAGCGGATTCTTGGAATTCTGGTCTGAAATGTAACTAGAATGGTGCTTGGCGTCCTAGGGATCAGGGCCGGGGAAACAGACACAACTTCTCCGTTGGGTGGGCGAAAACCGTTTCATCCCATACGGATTCGATGATATTGGCGCCGAGCGGGGGCCGCGCTTGAGGAGGTAATTGTGAATTTTCGCGTTCATTACGGAACGCCCGACGTCTCGACGCAGCCGTCCCCTTTCCGTCCCAATTTTCATGGACCCAGCCAAGCCTCGGATCGCGAGGAATGGAATTCCCTTTCCCAAGAAACCGACCCACAACTTCGCAGCGAGGCGATGCTGCAATTCGCCCGTCGCCAGGAAGAATCCGATCACTTCGATACGGCCGCCGCGGTTTATGGTTCCCTTCTAGAGACCGCTCCCGAAGCGGGCATGAGGGAACGCGCGCGCGGGCGCTTGGATGCGATGCTCGGACGTGGTGACTTGGGTTCGCGGGCGGAGTTCCTGATGAGACGCTTCGCCCGCCAGGCCAGCGATCCCAGCACTTTATTGGCCATGGGCGTCGCGGGAGCCGTCTTCCGTATGACGCGCTTGGCGACGCTCTCCCGCTTGTCCGCCACTCCGACTCCAGGATTTTTGACGCGCTTTTTGGGTACGGGCCGCGCGGCCTCCCTCGCTGGTTTCGCCCTGGAGGCGCCGACCTTTACCTTGGCTTCGAGGTTGGGAAATGAAGCCCTGGGATCGTCCCAAGCCTGGGACCGCGCTTCCCTGGGTCGAGATTTGGCCTCGAGTTATTTGGTTTTGGGCGGCTTGCGACTCGCCGGTTGGGCGAGCGCGGCCTCCTATCAGCGCCTGGCCTCCACCCCACTGCAAGGGCGTGGCTTGCAAGCCGCGACACAAACCTTGTTTCAACAGGGTGGGATGCTGACCGGGATTCTATTGGGACACCGTCTGGAGCAATGGGCGGGCCTGCGTCGTCCTCAAGAGGGCGGAGCCCTCTTGATCGATTCCTTGGCGACGCTATTGCAGTTTCATGTCGCCGGCAATCTCAGCCGCCAGGCCTTCGGTAGCCGATGGCAGGCTTGGGAGCGGGGACTGGATAGCCAGGGAGCAGGACTCATGGAAGGCCTGCGGCTTCCCGAATTTCCAGTGCCAGAAAACGCGCTGGCTTGGGCGTCCCCAGGAACCGTAAGCCGACCCCTCGCTGGCCCACGTCAACCCCGAGGCCCGGAAATCTTGATGATGGTGGGGGATGGGGAAGGCAAGATCCGGGGAGAAGGTTCTGGGCCACCTAGCGCGGACACCACCCAGCCTTTCCGGACGGAGGCTAGGCCCGCGACCGCCGAAGCTGAAGGTGAGCTCCGCGACCCCTTGGAAGTCGAATCGGCAGCCCAACTCATGCGGCGAATGAACGATCCCGACTTGAATTTCCGGGAGGCCTTGCTCGAGAGGGATTTGGAATTTCGTTTTAAGGCCCCGAACCCCGAGTTGGGGACGACGGCGCGCATCGAACGATCCATCCCGAGTATTCTGCAATTTCTCAATGCCATCGCGATCGGCAAGTCCATCCCGGCAGGACGTCGTGTGGTGATTGTGCAAGACGGCGAGGGTTGGGGGCGATTTTCCCTGATTCGAGGCGAGAAAGCTTTTGAATGCCATCCGCCGTTACCGGAGACCGCGGAGAGCGCCCCCGCTCGCCCATCTCCGCCTCCGCCCCCTTCGGCGGAAGCGGAACGCAATGAAACGAATGAGTCCGAACCGCCGAAGAGTCCCGGCCGCGGAGTGGTCTCGCCTTTGGCTCCGAAAGCCGAAGCCGAAACCGCGAAATTGAGCGCTGAGGAAGAGGAGGCGCGCAGCATTCCCTTGCGGACTTTGTTGGTCGAATCCTTGCCGCGCGTCCTGGAATTGGCCGGACGGCAATTTCAGAGACGCGGAACGACGGGCCCGGTTTTGCTCGAAACGGGAAGCGTCGATTTGCCGGCCCTCGAAACTTTGGAGACGGATTTCGTGCAAGAGATTCCCGCGGGAACTCTCTTCAAGCTCTATGTCTCCGAAACCCGCCAAACCTTTCGGGGGACGGCGGAAGAGGGCCGTTTGCGGTGGGCCTCCATCGAGGACAAAGGTTGGGACCATTCCACTATTTTTTCCGCGACCACGGTGCGTTCGGTCATCGAGGCCTATCAAGCCCTCTTGGCCCATTCACGCTCGGAAAGTCCTTCCAGCGGAGAATTGACCCTGCGTTTCCGCGGAGCGACCCCCAGCCGGGACTTCTTGGGTGAATTCGTGGCTTCGACCTTGGACCGCTTTCCCATTCCCGGGCGCGATTCCATTCGCTTCGAATTAGGGGGCGAAGAAGCTCCTCTCGTGTTTACCCGGGGGGCCGATGGACGTTGGAGCCGGGAATAATTGAGAAAATTCACCTTTACCGCCTCTTTTTTAGACAACTTTCCACAGGGCGACCCGAAAACGCCTGTACTTCTATCTTTCTGTTAAAAATCAGTCACTTCCACTGTTCCGGGAGGTAAGGATGACTCGAGGCTTTGGGGGCCCCACTGGGTACCCGTCTATTTTGTCGGCAGGCCGTCACGATTTGCAATCGGGACTAGCCTCCGACAGCGGCACTGGCAATGCGCCCTTTTCGGGCTCTGCCGTATTAGCGCGATTTTTGGAGGGAGGAGAACAACCAGGGCCCCTTAGTCAGGCCCTGCGAGCCCATGACGGCGACCTTAGGGCCACTCTAGCGAGTCTATCCGCCACGGAACGACAAACCCTGCAGCGACGTTTAGACCCTGCTGGCTTGGAAGAGCTGCTCAGCCTAGGCGGAGAAAGCGACGCCAATTTATTCTTTGAAGGCCTGCTGGCCTTCGGAACCCGTCAAGAACAGGCGAATCGCCTGGAGATCGCGACCTCTATTTATTCCATTATTCAAGGCCAGGCCGAAACCGGGCTAGGGGCCCGCGCCCGACAAAGGCTGGGTGCGGTGATGGGCAGCGGCGGCGGGGGAGCGCGAGCGGAGTTTTTGCTGCGGCGCTTGACGCAGGAAGCCTGTGAGCCCAGTGCGTTATTGGCGATGGGCGTGGCGGGGATGGCCTTTAAGGTGACGCGTTTAGCGGCCTTGTCGCGTCTGGCGGCGACGCCGACGGGGAATTTTTTGACGCGGGGTTTCGGGGCCCGGGCCATTGCGTCCTTGGCGGGCTTCGCCGTGGAAGCGCCGACCTTCACGCTGGCGGGTCGCTTGGGGAACGAGGCCTTGGGCCGTCACCAAGATTGGAGCGGCCGTGCCTTGAGCCGGGACATCGCCTCGAGCTTTTTGGTGTTGGGGGCGATGAAGGCGACGGGCTGGGCGACCGGAGCGGCGTTTAATCGAGTGCACGGGATCAATCCCCTGACAGGTCAGGCGACGCGCCTGACGGGCCTGAGCGGCGTGACGCAGCGTCTGTTGCCGCAGGCGGGGATGCTGAGCGGGATACTGCTTGGGCACCGGTTGGAAGAGCGCTTTGGCTTGCGTGAGCACGTGGACGGGGCGACGACGTTGGTGGACAGCCTTGCGATGCTGCTGCAGTTCCATGTGGCTGGCCGGCTCAGCCAACAGGCCTTCGGATCCCGGTTCCAGGCTTGGGAACAGGGAATGGAGCGGCAAACCGAGCTCTTGGCCCAGCAGAACCGTCGTGCCCGGGGCCCAGGATTGTTGGCCAGCCAAATCGGCGATCTTAATGGAATCACGCCCGCGCTGGCGATGGCGGGTTCCGAGTCGATCCACGATTCCACGGTTCATATGAGCATTTTGGGCGAGGGGACGGGCGGCGATCGCTTGCCGCCTTCCGAACCTCCCCGCGGCGGAGGAGGCCCCGGCGATGGGGGCGGTGGACGCCGAATTCCGCCCGCCGGTTTGGCCGAGGCCAGGCGGCAGTTGGAAATTTTTCGCGATAACCGCGACCGGGGCGACCACGATTCGATCCCGGCTTTCGCCCTGGCCCTGCGCTATCTGCGCGAGCATCCCGAAGCCGCCCGCGAGGCCCTCATCGGTCGCACCGATCTCAGCATCCCTCATTTGGATGAAATTTTCCGCGCCACCAAGCCGGAAGGACACGACATCCTCACGAATGAAAATATTCGTCGCGTCTTGATCCCGAATCGCGGGGAGATCGCCTTGCGTCTCGCCAGGGGATTGCGCGCGGAAGGCCTGACTCCCGTGGTTTTGGTTCCCACCGTCGAAGGCCAGGCGGCCTGGGCTCGCCAAATCCGCGAGATGGGCGGAGAAGTGCGCCTTATCGAAGGGGCGACGCCGGCGGAATCCTATCGCAACGCTTATTTGAATATCCCTCGCATTCTGAACGAGGCCAGGGAAGCCGATGTTCAAGCCGTGCACCCGGGCTATGGGTATCGATCGGAAAGTCCCGAGTTCACCCGCGCCTTGGAAGATGCGGGAATCGTCCTCATGGGTCCCTCTGTGCGATCCAGGGAGCGCGCCGGCGACAAAGACATCGCCAAACAGGCCTTCATCGCCGCCGGAGTTCCGGTGGTTCCGGGGACCCGTCGCGGTTATACCGAAGTCGAGGGCTTGGTCGCCGAGTTGGGCGAATTGAACATGGTCCGCAACGGCGAGTTGGCCTTTCCAATTCGCCTCAAGGCCGTGGCAGGCGGCGGCGGACGCGGTCAAAGGACGGTGCGCAGCCTGCAGGAATTGCGCGACGTTTTCTCGCGGCTCTCCGCCGAGGCCCAAGTTGGTTTTGGCAATGGCTCGATCATGGCCGAGCGCTTCGTTTCCCGGTTCCATCACGTCGAATTCCAAGTGATGGCGGATCGCTTCGGAAACACGATTCAGTTGGGCGAGCGCGAGTGCACATTACAAGAGCGCAATCAGAAGCTGGTCGAAATCCATCCGGCGGCGATCTTTGACCGATTTCCGGGTCTGCGCGAACGCATGGCGGAAGCTTCCGTGAACGCGGCCCGCGCCATGAATTACACGGGCCATGGAACCGTCGAATTCATGGTCGACCCCGAGACCGGCGATTTCTTCGCGATGGAAGTGAACGCCCGCATCCAGGTCGAGCACCGAGTCACCGAGGCGGTGACGGGTTTCGATTTGATCCGGGAGTCCGTCCGCGTGGCGCGAGGCCTGCCGCTCTCCGTGAGCCAGGACCAGATTCGTCCGCAAGGCGCCGCTGTGGAAATCAGGATCAAGGCGGTGGACCCGATGCGCCGAGATCGGGACGGAAACGCCGCTCCAGCCCCCGGCTTGGTCGAGGAGTTTTCAAGATCATCGTCACGGCCGAGAACCGTTCCGCCGCCGTCGCCCGTGCGGCCGAAGTGCTGCAACGGACGATCTTGCGCGGCAGCCAGGGCTTTTCCAGCGACATCTCGCGCCAGCTGAACCTCGTGCGGACGCGCGCGGTCGCCGAGGCGAGTTACGACAACCGTTTCGTCGACGAGTGGACTCGCTTGGGCGGGGAAAATTTCGCATCGGCGCCGCATCGAGAATCCGCCTTGATCGGCAGCGACGGACCCTTCCTACATTTCGAGGTTGGAGGCCAAGAGACCATTCCTCCGGCTCGGCTGGAACAACACGCCGCCGCCTTGAGACTCTTGTTGCATGATGCCGAGTCCGCGGTGGAAATGCCTCTGACCGGTCCTGTCGCGGAGTGGGTGCGCCGCAATCCCGAGCTGCGCGAGGAATTTCTGCGAGAAGCCCCCGACCGCGGTACCTGGGCCCAGACGGAAAGCGGGGGTGAGTTGCGGCAATTGGTGATGTTCCAAAACCACCGGCCCCTCCGTATCCTGCTTGGGCGGCGCGCAATGATGCCCACCGGCAAAGGTCCGCAATCTTATGCGGAAGAACCTCTCGTCTACGACCTGCAATTCAATCCTGAGGGTTCCGCATTGCAGAGCGTGGCGCTTTATGCCCAGCGCGACGGTAGGATGGTGCGCATTCAATCCCTCGATCGCGGTAATTCGTTGTTCCAGGCAAGCGCGAACGGATTGGAATATCAGCTATACTCCCAAAAGGGTTCCAGCACTCCCGCCGCGTTAAACCTAAGGCTTATTCCTGCCGGCAACCATCGTGGACTTGAGATCCGCGACCGCGTCGGCAACATCCTACTTTCCCTGTCTCCGGAGCGCGTCATGGAATCCCCGGCTCAGCGCCTGTTGAGCCTCTTTGAATTCAGCGAGGACCAGGTCCCGGCCCATGTCCGCCAGCGATCGGAAACTCAAATCCGGGAGCTTTTGGGACAGATGTCCGCCACCCCTCGAGGCAACGGAGCGCGCGAGGAATTTTTGACGGCGTTGGGGCGCAGCCCGGTCTCGATGGTGCGGCGCCTGCTGAGATTGGCGGATGAGAGCCGCGATCCGGCGGAACGCCGGTTGATCGACGAAATCATCGCGCGTCGCGAAATTACGGGTTTTTGGCACCGACATCGCTTCGAATCCTACGAGGCCGTCGATGAAAATACCTCCCTGGTCCGCTTCAACGAGACCGGCGCCGACGGGACGAGCTTTCCCCGCTTAATGCTGCGAATCCACAGCGAGACCGGGCTGGAGCCCGGGGATCTGGTGGACAAGGCCCTGGGTCATTTGACTCAGGCGCAAGGCGAGGTTCTGGAAGCGCGCGATCACGTCATTCAAATCGTTTCGCGTCATTTCGATCCGGCCCATATCGAGCGGTTCCAGTCGGCTCTCAACGTGGCCGCGCAAGCCCGCGCCATCATCGGTTCTCCCGAAGGGACCCGTGAACTCGGCGTCAAGCGCCTCACCTTGGTCGTGGATAGACCCGGGGAATATCCGGACTATTTCACCTTCCGTCGCGCCGAAAATGCCATGGGCCAACGCGAGGGACGTTACGAAGAGGATACCCGCTATCGCAGCGTCCATCCCATGCTCGCACATCTCATCGAATTGCGCCGCCTGGACCAATTCAGTTTGGAACGCGACCTCACCAATTCCTCGCGCACCACCCATATTTACTTCGCGAGGAATAAGGCGGCTCCCGGAGTGGATGCCGGAGCCGATCAGCGAATTTTCGGCCTGGGCCTGGTGCCGGAGGCGACCATCGAGCGGAATGCCACCGGAGAACTGCAAGAAATCCCGAAGGTCGAGGAGGGCTTCGTCGACGTTATCGGGGCCATGCACCGCTCCATCGAGTCTCTGGAAGGGCGTCGGCCTTACTGGAACCGCATGTTTCTCAACATTCAGCCCATCCTGGCCGTCACCGACGCGGAAGTCGCCGGCTACGCCGAGCGCTTGGCGATTCGGCATCGCGACCAGCTCCGAGGCCTTGGTCTCGAGAAGGTCGTGGTCAAGGGACGTATCCGCGACCCACGGGAGCCGGAAGGTTATCGTACGATCCTGGTGCGCGTCACCAATCCGACCAGCTTTCGCTATGAGCCGATGATCCACAACGTGGTTCGGGCGCGGGTACAAGCCGCGGATGGGTCCATCTCGCAGCGGGAAGTTTTGCTGCGTAACGGTACCTATGAAAATTGGCGCGCTGCGCGGGATACGGGCCGAACGGACTATGCGATTCCCAATGGAGAGTGGGCCCCGGCCGATATCCCCATACGCCCGGCGACTCCCGCGGAAATCCGCGAGCAGCAGGCAAGGGCGCGGGGCGCCGTGTGGGCTTATCGCATTCCCGAGTTGATCGAGCAGGAAGCGGAAACCTTCCGCGTCCAAAACGGCCTGGGAACCGCGCGCCTTCCCGGAAGCGAGCGGCCGGAAGCATCGGCTTCACCGAATTTCGTCGAACTCGACTTGGATCCCGCGAGCACCGTGATGGATTCCAGGACGGGCCTCATCGATTACAATCAGGGACGGCTGATTCCCGCCGTCGACGCCGAAGGTCTGCCTCGGCCGGCCGGACAAAACCAGGCGGGGGTGGTCATCGGAATTCAAAGCGACAACGTCGGGATTCCCATCCGGCGGGTCGTGATCATGGGCGATTTGACGCACGCCAGTCGCGGGTCGCTTTCGGCCAACGAATGCGCGCGTATCAATGCCGCGATCCGTTATGCCGCCGAACAAGGACTCCCCGTCGATTGGTTCACGGCCAGTTCCGGCGCGGAAATTCATGAAAAACGCGGGGTGGAGGGGCTCGATGCCACGGCCTCCACGGTACGCGAGATCGTC
>JAIOPF010000362.1 GCA_021414045.1 Deltaproteobacteria bacterium
GATCCGACTCGTCGGCGAAATCCATCAAATCGTTGAAAACCGGGCTGACGCCCTTCGTTTCCAACTCCAGCGAGCGATCGATGCGCCTCTCGATCTCTTGCAAATCCTCCATCTCGAGATAAAACCACTGCCTATCCTTGAAGAATTGGACGGGCCTCACGTAATCGACGTAATCGATCTCGGGTAGTTTTCCGACCACGTCGGCCAAGCGTTTGGCGAAATCCTCGGCGACTTCGTTCTTCGCTCCTTCCACCGTCAAAACAACGTAGCCGTAGCTCCCGAAGCTTTTTTCCATCTGATTTAAATTGCGGACGCTCTCGGTTTTTTGCGGGAGCAAGGAGGCGAAATCGCTATTGAAGGTCAGTTTGCTGACCGCAATGACGGACAGCAAAGTGACCAAGAAGGAGACCAGCAGGACGGTTTTAGGGAAGGCCAATCCCAGTTGGTACAGTTTAGGGAGCTCACGCTTCATGAGGGCACAGGGGTAACACGAGGGAAGTCAGGCATTCAAGCCAAAGCTAGGGAGATGAAAAAAGATTTAACCCAATCCTTTCAAATAGTTATATTTCCCCTGAAATCCCGTTTTTGACCTGGCTCAAGGGGATAATTTCGTACCCCTGGTCACGGTAATAATCGAGTACTCGGGGCAGAACCTTCAACAGCTGGCTGCGGTCGGGCTCGATACGGGTCTCGATGCCGTCATGGAGCAATATAATCTCTCCCGAGGCGAGATGTTCGGTAAGCCTTTGAAAAAGGATTTCTTCTCCGGGCTGATCAGTATCCCAGACTCCTCGGGTCCATGCGATGAGCTGGTAATTCTTGCGGTCGAGGACGGAATAGAGCCAGGGAACCTTCCATCCGTGAGGCGCGCGGAATAAATTCGTATGAATCCCAAGCGGCGCCATTACCTTTTCCCAACCTTCGATCTCGCCCGCGATCTGCGTTTCATCCAAGGTGATGAGCGGACGGTGACTGTAGGTGTGATTGCCAATTTGATGGCCTTCCTCGACGATTCTTTTCACGACCTCGGGATAACGTTCGGCATTCTTGCCCAGGAGGAAAAAGGTCGCCTTCAAGCCGCGACCTTTCAGGAGATCGAGAATTTCCGAGGTGAAAGGTTCGTTGGGTCCGTCATCGAAGGTCAAGACCAAGACCTTCTCCCGCCCCGCCACGCGCGACAAAAGAGGCCGGAAAGGGTTGAAACTCGGAACAAAAACGTAGGCAAAAACCGTCACCACCGCCAGGAACAGCAGGAATTGCGCCGCTGGCCATAGGGCGCCGACAATCCCGCGGCGTTTCGCGCCAAAAATACGGGAAAACAGCCAAGACCCAATACCCACCCCGAGGATCCAGAAAATGGCGATCATGATTTGGTATTTCATCGGCACGGCTAGGAAGGTCCCTACCCGATTTTCGGGCATTTGCAAATCTTGACGGAATCCCGCGCCTGGGAGATGAACGCGCCCATGCCCTCTTCCAAGAACTCCCGTTGGGTCCACGCGGCCGGACTGTTGCTTTCGGGGATCTTCCTCTATTTATGCTTTCGATCCCTGAAATGGGAGGACGTTGAACGCGCGCTATCCGCCCCCCGCCCCTGGCTTTTGATCGTCGCAATTCTGGGAAATTTCGTCGTTTTAGGGTTCAAGACGCTGGTTTGGAAAATCCTCCTGGATCCCCAGGCGAAAATCTCCTTCGTGTATCTATTCGAAGTGCAGCACGTCGGATGCATGGCCAATGTCCTGCTTCCCTTGAAAGCCGGAGAATTCCTCAAGGCGAGCCTGATTTCGAAAAAATGCGGAATTTCTTACGCTCGGGTATTCACTTCGGTGGCCGTCGAGCGCTACCTGGCGGGTTTCAGCCTAGTCCTGTTGGCGGCCCTATTGGCGATTTTTTTTCCTCTTCCCGCCTGGATAAAAACCGGGGCCGCGACCTTGTCCGCGATCTTGCTCGCGATTCAGATCGGCTTGTTCTTTCTTTGGAAACGCCAACCTAACTTAAAAAAATGGGAAAATCGGCGACCTTGGATCCACCGGGCATTCAAGATCCTGTCCCAGATCGGAGAAGGCTCCCAGGCGATCCGCTCCGGCAGGTCCTTTTTCTTACTGACCCTGCTCTCGATGCTGGTCTGGTTGGCGGAAGTGGTGATGCTGAAGCTGGTCGAAGCGGCCTTCGGGCTGGAATTAAGCTGGATAGCCCCCATTTTGGTGTTGATCGCCATCAATCTCACCATCGCCCTGCCCAGCGCGCCAGGGAACCTGGGCAGCTTTGAATTCGCGGCCGTCTTGGCTTATACTTCGCTCGGTGTCGCAAAGCCCCTTGCTCTTGGCATCGCTCTATCGTTCCACTTGATCCAGATCCTTCCGGTGACCGTGATCGGCCTGTTTTTCTTTTTTCTTTGGGGATTTCGGATGCAGGAATTTAAAAATTTGAAGGCGGAATAATATTAGGAGACGAAGGGAACGCCCTTTTTCTTCATGAACACCTGATTGTAATAATCGATGACCCTATCGGTGACTTGCGACCAGGAATACTGCTGGACGTCGCTTTGCGCGTTCTTCGAAAGCTTCGCGGCGAAGTCTTTCTTCTGCAATACCTTTACCAAGGCCTTGCCGAGTTCCGCGGAGTCTCCTTGGGGCACCAAAAGTCCATTCTCGCCATTTCGGATGACGTCGCGAAAACCAAAGGTGTCAGTCGTAATGATCGGCTTTCCGGCCGCCATCGCCTCGAGGATGGTGATGCTGAATCCCGCTTTGGTGGCTGGAAAACAAAAGGCGTCGCAAGTGGCGAAATATTCGGGGCGATTTCCGTTGACCTGGCCCTCGAAAAAAACCTTTTTTCCCAACAAGTCCCCGGATTTTTTTTCATAGTATTCGCGCAAGGGGCCATCGCCAGCCACCATCAGGCGGGCGTCGGGCACTTTTTCGAGGACGCTGGGGAAGGCATCCAAAAGCGTGTCCAGTCCGTTGCGCGGATCTAGACGCCCGAGAAAAAGAATGTTCTTATCCGAATCATCGTAGGCCGCGATCTTCTTATCGGCTTGCGCAAACCAATCCGTCGCCACCCCATTGGGGATGATCGTATAGTCGGCCTTAAAAAAAGCATCCATCGCCTCTATACATGAGGATCCGACGGCGATCTTACCGTCCAGCTTGTCCAAGTACTTCTGAACCGTACTTTGCAGGGCCCAATAGAAAAACTTGGAATCCATCGCGTCAAAATAAGTGTGGAAGGTGCCGATCGTGACGGTATTCGTGTATTTTTGAAATAGCCCCGGCAACACGGGCATGACCGGCGAATGGACGTGAAGCAGGTCGAACTTCTCTTCGGCAAGGACGCGCTTCACCTTCTTGGCCAGGTTCCAACCAAGAGTCACTTTAGCGAATGAATGATTGGAAAAAATTGGAACGGATTTCCCAAAACGAATGATACGTAGGCCAGGGGGAAGTTCCACATCGATTTTCTCCTGACCTTCGTACCCAGTCAGAAGGACGATCTCGAATCCCCTTCGCAACATTTCCTTGGAAAAGTAATAGACGTGCTCGGTAACGCCTCCAAGATGCGGGTAAAAATACTCCGAAACAATTCCAATTTTTCTCATTCAACATTCCAAAACTTGTTGCGGATCATAATCAGGAAGACCGCGCTTAATGTGAGAGGATAGATAAAAACTTGTTTGAAAATAAAGGACATGCGGCGCCAGAGGAGTAACATACGGGGATGGCGTATAATTTAGTGGGAGCCCTTTAGCAAGCTAGTTATCGGAACCTTGCTCAAGACCACCTACCACCCGCAAATAAAATTTTGCATATTAACTATTTGATTTTATTATGGATTATTTAAAAACGTCTTAAAAGAGAAGACTATATTCGTTGGGGCAAGGTCACTTTGCTCATCTTCTTCAAGAGTTTCGCGTATGCGACAAAGGGGGCACGTTCTTCGGAGAAAGGGTCTCTAAACAGCTTCCCGATCTCCCGCTTCCCGAATTTTCCCTGCAGCATGCCGTGGTAAAGCTGCTCGCCCAGCATATAACCCAAGGCATGGGTCACGCCGAAAAACAGGTCGTGGCGCTTGCAGATCGTGTCGGGATTCGCGACGGGAACCCCTCTTTTTTCATGCTTCTTGACCTCGATGACCAGGTGGGCCACTTCGAGTTCGAAGCCTCGGTCGCGCGGCACGCGGACCTTCTTGAAATACTCGATCAAGCTCTTGAAATCCTCGACCCGCATGCACTTGCGCTTTTGGTTGATGATCTTGGAGCCGAAGAAGCCTATCGCCTCGTGCAGGACATTCGCATAGAAGGCGTCTTCGTGGCTGCGGGGAAATTCGTCTCCGGCAACCAGATGCCGAATGAAGTGAGTGGCCTCTTCCGCCGCGTGATTGAGCGAGACGTTCGCCAGATAAACCCATTTGTGCTTCGGAATGTAATAACTCTCGGAGAGCTCGACCTGCTTCTGGATGCGACGCCGCTCGATAGCGCTAAAATCGGGGTCTTCCTTGAGGCGTTCGAGGAAACTCAAGTCGCCGCAGGTAAAAA
>JAIOPF010000363.1 GCA_021414045.1 Deltaproteobacteria bacterium
ACGAAACTCCGGCGCGGAGCCTTGGTCAGCGACATCGTCTATTCCCCTCGCATGACGCCCTTCCTCAAGACCGCCAAGAAGCGCAAGCACCCCATCCATACGGGAGAAGGCATGCTCGTCTACCAGGGCGCCCTGGCCTTCGAGATCTGGACCGGCCTGAAACCCGACGCGAAGCTCATGCAGCGCGAATTATTGAAGAATCTCCGCCTGCGCGAATCGAAGCGGACCCCCGCTAGAAAAATGGCCTCGCCGAAGCCGAGCAGATAGATCACCCCCTCCTTCCCAAGAGCGTCGCTAAGAATCGATCAGTTTTTCGCAGAAGAGATGCTCGATACGTAGAACCCTCGGTGGATCCAGGGGTAGCGGAAAATGAGGAATATTCAAGCCACCCTTGCCGAAGGAATCACCGCTTTGCTTAGGGGATCCATTGGTGACTGGAACCGTAAGGCTGCCCAGGCCGTTATTGGATTCGCCGGCTTCGACCGCCGAATCATTGATTACCAGCTCCAACTCGCCGCTGGCCATGCGATTGCACACGATAACTTGCACCATGTGGCCTAACGGGTCTTGGATCCCCGTATCTGAAAGTAGTCTCGAGCCCGCTCCCCGTGGTCATGGTTTGAGCTTGGTACAAGGCATTGAAGGCCGCCTTGCCATGTAGAAATCCCTTGTCGCCAGGGTCAGTCGGATTGATGTTCGTCCCATCGACCGGGTCGGTACTCATTTTTTCCTTAAAAAAGTCCCTCCACTGCTCGGCCGACTGACTTTCCACGGGAACGGTCGGCGCCGAAGGTTTATCTTTCCTTCGCTTGTCGAGAAGATATTTGAGTGAGTTCGCGGTGGCCGTAGGCACGCATTCGTTAGGCCCCTGTTTCGCGGTCGAAATTTTCACCCCTTGGTCTCTAGGAATATAATTATTTCGCTTCAAGACCTCTGTAAAAATCGCATCCCGACGCGGCGGCTTGTCGTCCTCCGGGTTTTTCCCGGGAGGATCCTGGGGCGGGATTTTTTTTCGTTTTAGTTCCGGCTCGATAAAGGGAGGCGGTTTGTTAGGCGGAGTTTTCTTGGGATCTTTCGGTACGGGAAGTTTTACAACCGGCAAGGGCGTTACGGGGGGCGGGATGAAAGTCCCCGTACCCGTTTCTTGCCATGGAAACGTCTGCGCTTGAACACAATGATCCTCGGTCTCCCCGCGCAAGAAACCGCCTTCAGGGCCGCTGCCGTCCCATCCGCCAACGCCATCAAATAAGGCGGGCTCAATCGGCTCAGTGGTCAAGGTCGCCCGGGCGCAGAAACCCTCTGAAAATTTCGCGATGTCCACCACGATAAACGGCGAGCTCAGCACCTCGCTGGACCCTGGAGGAAGAGAAACGGGCAAATTAACGACGACCCATTCGTCTTGGGTGCGATCTCCCGCGGAATAGGATTGAAATTTTCCATCACCATTAATGTCCGCCGCCACGTTGAGAAACCGCAAGGTGAAGTCCGCATTCGCGGCGATTGAGACTGGAACGGAGACGAAAGCTGAACGCGTCGCTTGGCCATCGATCATCGGCTGACCAAAACGAATGAAGCCATCGTCCGAATCGCGATCGACCACCAGCGCATCGGGCTCCGCTGTCGTCATCGAATCCGCGCTTAGGCCAATCCACTCTTGGCTGAGGTCGCTATGATAAGGGCCAGTCCGGCCGGCGATACGGGAGCTTCTGGACTGAAATAAAGTTGGAAAACCTGGGTCCTGCAGATCGCCAAAATCAAAATCACCAGCAGGATTCCCGTTTCCACAAGAGACGGAAAATAAAGACAGGAAAAAAAATAGAAAACCACGACGCATTACCCCCCCGTCGGTTGTGAGTAATTTTACCATTTGAAAGCTAGAGTGGCGAATTATTTCGCCACAGCCGGATCAAAAAACTGTTTTAAAATAATCAAAAAATTAGCAATTCCAGTGCCCTCGGTCCTGGAATTTTAATGTTTTTTTAAAAAATCGGAAATCATGCGACCAAACTCAATATCGAGCAGGACCAAAAGACGTCAGCTAGCCACACCCCCGTCATCGCAAATGGTCCTCAACTCACGATGCGGAAGGAAATGGATAGTCGAGATGAGCTCAAGATTACCCGATTTATTTTCCAGGTTTGGCGGAAGGCGTCGGCGGCGCCAAGGTCGCGGCTTCGGCCGGACCAGACTCGGGAAGCCGGCGGCGCGGCCGGACTTTTTGCTCCTGCTGCGGGACAATCTCTTGCGGGGCGCTGAGGCGCCAGATGCGAGCGATATCGGGGCGACGTAAAAAGCTCTCTTTTTGCTGGGCATCGAGGCCCGAAGCGATGCTTTCGACGATCGCACGAG
>JAIOPF010000225.1 GCA_021414045.1 Deltaproteobacteria bacterium
AAATTTCAATTTTTCTTTGCGAACGCGGCGCAGTAGTGATTTCCATTCGCCAAGGTCCTCAAAGATCAGGCCGAAATGACGTGGATAAATGCCTTTTTGGCGGGCGGGCTTTTCGTGGGTGAGTTGGGCGACGATCTGGTTTCCGCCGAGATTGAGGATAAGGGAATGCTCCGATTCGCGCCCGACCTTGCAACCCAGGGAGACGTAAAATTTTTTGGCGATCTTCAAGTCGTGGACGGGAAAGGCCAGGTGAAACAGTTTTTTACCCATGGTTCAGTCCCTTTTTTCGGTAATCCCGATAGAGCCGTCGGACCCATTTTTCGACGTGGGAATCCTCCCATCGGGCCTGGAACTCTTGCAGGGGAATCGGCAGTTCTTCATTTTTGGGCCAGGGAAACTCGTGTTCTGGCGGAGTGAAAAGGGGTGCCAAGAGAGAGGCGGCGCTTAGGTCGGCACGGCTGAAGTGTTTGCCAACGAGGAAGTCGCGTTTCTTCAGCCTCGTGTCGAGTTTCTCGAGGGCGGCGTTTAGTTGCACCCTCGACTTCTCGACTTGCGGCGGATAGATTCGCATCGCCTTCCGCATGAGTCGCTTGACGCCGGGATAGGCGAGGCCGAAGGCGTAGCGTTCGTACCAGGGGGACTGTTCGACCAGAAGGCGCGGCATCAATTTAGGTTCGTCCAACAGATGATGATACATGAAGCGGCGCAGGTGCTTGCCCACCTCTTCGTCGCAGTACTCTTCCCATTCCAGGGCTTCGGCCCGATCCGCGGCCGTGTCAGGGAAGAGGGGAGGGGAAGGATAAGTCGTTTCCAAAAATTCGAGGATGTTCGTCGAGTCTTGGAGTATCTTGCCCTCGTAATCTAGAATCGGGACGGAAGTTCGAGGCGCCATGCGGCGGGTCTTGAGCAAATGAAAGCCGGGGAGTAGATTGACGATCTCGAAGGGGACTCCTTTAAAGTCCAGCGCCCAACGGGATTTTTCGCAATAATGCGAGACCGGGAATTGATAGAGCCGAATCTTTGCCATGACAGCAAAACCTTGACTCAAGGTCGTTTCCATTTCAAGGGAGAAACATGCCTCATTCCATCTACAAGCCGGACCGACTGCATGGTCCCTTCGACGCCATCGTCATCGGATCCGGAATCGGCGGGCTTTCCGTCGCGGCCTTGTTGGCGCGAGCCGGCAAGAAAGTCCTCGTTCTCGAGCGCCATTACGTCGCGGGCGGTTTCACGCACACCTTTTCGCGCAAGGGCTACGAGTGGGATGTGGGTTTGCATTATGTCGGAGAGGTGCAGCGCAAGAATTCCCTGCTCCGCAAGGTCTTCGACGCCATCACCGACTCGCAATTGCAATGGAACCCCATGCCCGCCGTTTACGACCGGGTCTGCATCGGCGAGGAAGTCTACGAATTCGAGGCGCCGAAGGCGCGCCTGATCCAGCGCCTGGAAGAATATTTCCCCAAGGAACGCAACGCCATCTCGGAATATTTCCGCCTGGTCGAGGAAATCGCCGGCGCGGCGAAGAGCTATTACATGGCCAAGGCCATGCCGGCGGCTCTTGGCGCGACCTTGGGGTCCCTGATGTCGCGGCGCTTTCACCGGCTATCGGATTGCACCACCTACGAGGTATTGTCGGGCCTGACTTCCGATGCGAGATTGATCGGCGTCCTCACTGCCCAATACGGCGACTACGGCCTGCCCCCGCGGGAAAGCAGCTTCGCGATCCACGCCCTGGTGGCCCGGCATTATTTCGACGGTGGCAACTATCCGGTGGGTGGTTCGGGCCGCATCGCCGACACGATTATCCCAATGATCGAGAAGGCCGGCGGGCAAGTTTTGGTGAAGGCCGAGGTCAGCGAAATCCTGCTGCGTGACGGGAAGGCGTCGGGGGTTCGCCTGGCCGACGGAAGCGAAGTCCTCGCGCCTATCGTGATCAGCGATGCCGGAGCGGCGAATACCTTCCTGCGTCTGCTGCCATCGCGTCCACCGAGTCTCGAAAAAATCCGCGACTCCCTCGCGGATTCCAATTATTGGATCTATCCGGATTACGACCACGATGCCGCGGTCGCGCGCTTCACGAAGGATCCTAGCGCGCCGCTTCCGGTGACCTACCTGTCCTTTCCTTCCTTCAAAGACCCTGCTTGGGAGGGGAAATTTCCCGGGCGTTCCACCGTCGAGGCCATCACCTTCGCTCCCTACGAGTGGTTCCGACGTTGGGAATCCACCGAATGGCGGAAGCGGGGGACGGAATATGAGGCGCTTAAGGAGGCTTTTGCCCAACGACTCTTAGCGCAGCTCGACCATTGGGTTCCGGCCTTGGCTGGAAAAATCGACTACTACGAGGTCTCCACGCCGCTCAGCACCCGCCACTTCGCGAATTATGCCAGCGGAGAAATTTACGGTCTCGACCACACACCCTCGCGTTTTCGTCAAAAATGGCTGAAACCCGCGACGCCTATCCCTCATCTGTACCTAACTGGCCAAGACGTCGTCAGCGACGGCATCGCCGGGGCCTTGATGGGCGGAGTGTTAGCGGCTTCCGCCATCCTAAAGCGTAACGTCCTTTCCGAATTAATGCGGAATTCTTGACCAAATTCCTTGAAAATTGCACCGCGATTTTCTATTTCGGTCCCCGGGTTCTTACTTAAGGGTTTACATTTCATATTAACTTTCCAAGGAGACTTCATGAGACAGATGACCAAGAAATGGGTCGTGGGCCTAAGTGTGGCCGCCGCCCTCGGTGCTTGCGCACTACCGGGTTTCGCGCAAACCTTCGATCCTCAAGCCAGCGATTTCGTGATGCTGGGGGCTTCGTCCGGCCCAGCGCCCATCCCCGCTCTTCCCATGACCCTCAATATCGGTGAGTTCGACTCGAGCGTGAAGTCGGCCGTGACGGGTCAGGCATTAAACGAGGTCGTGGTCTTGGGATTCCCGACCATCGACACCCAAGCGGAGACGGTTACCGACCGTGTTTGGACCATCGTCCATGACAGCCCGACGGTGACCCGATCCCTGGTTCAAAGCACTCCCTCGGATTTCATTTTCGATTCCCAGTCAGAGCCGACTAGCCCTTTTTGGCTGGTTCCTACCAGCGTCCAAATTCTTGATCTCAATGGCGACGGACAAAACGACATCGCCTTCATGGATCAGACTCTTCAAGCGGAAATCGTCGTCCAACCGGCGCTGAAGTTCCAGAAATCCAACACTAGCAATCCCGCGAATGTCCTAGGAATCCCCGGAAAGAGTTCTGCTCCTTTCTTCCAGACTTCAATCAACCTCCTTGGCAGCCAAGGGCCGGATGCCAGCATCCCCAACCCTTTGTCCGAGGTCAGTCAACCGGTTTTGGCGGTGGGTGACTTTGATGGAGACGGAGTTTCCGATCTCGCATTTTATGATTTCGTGATCGAAGGCCAGTCCGACACGGACTTAGCCGCGGTCCTCAAGAACAACGGGACGCTCGGCCTCCTGCCGCGCACGGACACCACCTTGACCCCGCCCGCCGACGTGGCGGGACAAAACGGCGGTTATAACGTGGCGGCCGCCGACGTGAACGGTGATGGGATCACCGACTTGGTCATGACCTTCGACGTCGATAATACCACCGACGCGTCGGATCGCCTGCTGGTCTTCCTCGGAAACGGCGACGGCACCGTGGCTAGCGAGCCGGATGTCGATGTCGTGGTTTCCGACGGCGGAGACCTCCATGGCCTCGCCATCGGCGATTTCGACGGCAACGGTTACCTCGACTACGCCCTCTCGGTCACCGGGAACCAAGCCATGGTCGTTCCTTCGTCGATCTTGCAGGTGATTCTCTGCACGCCGGGCACTCCCACTTCCTGCAACGTCCAATCGGTGGACCTGAACGCCGTCGTCTACAGCGTTGCTTCGGAGGATTTCAACTCCGACGGTTTGGACGATTTGGCCCTGGCTCAATTGTCTTGCGCTTCGGGTGATTGCCAAAACGGCCTGGGAATCATCGGAAACATCGGGGTTTACCTCAATAAGGGAAGCTCCTTCAGCAATACCTCGGATCAGACGCTGGACCTGGGCGGTTCGGATGATCGCAGGCTGATCCTTCAAGTGGTCTCGAAAGACATCGACGGATGCGGCGGACCGGACCTGGCCTATATCGGTTTCGCGATTCCGGAACCGTCCGACCCTCCCGTGGTCGCGGCCCCCTTGAAGTTTTCTTCCCTGGAAGATGAGGTGAAACTGGGCAACTTGAACGAAGCGACCAGTTACACCTCCGTGGCCTTCAACAACAACGAAGCCCCTGTTGCCGATGCCGGCGAAGGTACCTTGACCCCGGGCGGTTTCTTGGTGGGCGGCAATCCCACTTGCGCCGATCCTTCGGAGGACACTCAGTCCATCCAATGGACTGTCGTCTCGGGCAGCGCGACCATCAGCAATGCCACCGTGGCCAATCCGGTGATCACCAATGTCACCGGGACGACCGTCCTTCAGGTGACTTGCACCGATGCTTGCGGACTTTCCGACACGTATACCGTGACGCTGAGCGGCGGCGCCTTGGTTGAAGGTTCGGGTTGCGGGATGTCCCTGGTCCCGGCTTCCGGCCTTTCCTTCGGTTGGTTGGCGAGCTTGCTCGCCTTCTTGCCTGCATTGGCCCTGCGCCGTCGCAGCCGCTAATATTGGATACTCGGTCCATTCATGAACCCGGGTCCCGATAAGGGCCCGGGTTTTTTTATGGTATTGCGGGTGATCAGCCGGGTTTCGGCAGGTTAGGAAGCAAGGGTTCGCGGCGATTCAAGGGTCCGCTCAGCAATAGCTGGGCGTCGCCGATGTATCGCGCCGCGAAACTGCCTTCGCAGAGCGAGAGGTAAAATTCCCACATGCGGAGGAATTTCTCGTCGAAACCCAGGGAGACCACCGCTTCCCGTTGTTTTAAGAAATTCTCCCGCCACTGCCTCAACGTCGTCGCGTAATGCGGCGTTAGGTCCTCGAAGTGAATGAGGCGTAACTCAGAGGCGCGGGTGGCCGCTTGGAGCAGGGCGGTCACCGAGGGGATGCAGCTTCCCGGAAAAATATATTTTTTGATGAAATCCACCGAGTCCCGCGCCGTCGCGTAAGCGGCATCCTCGATGGTGATCGTCTGCAGCAGCATTTGGCCTTCGGGTTTGAGCAGGCGACCGCAGGTCCGGAAAAAGTCTTCGTAATACTGGTGCCCCACCGCCTCGATCATCTCGACCGAGACCAATTTGTCGTATTCGCCCTTCAGCTCGCGATAATCCTCGCGAAGCAGACGGATTCGCTTGCCCAGTCCCGCTTCGCGGATCCGTTGCGAGGCGAATTCGTGTTGCTGCGCCGAGATCGTCGTGGTCGTGACGCGGCAACCATAGTGTTGGTCGATCTTCGCGACCTGGGCCTCGCGGAGTTTCGTTTCCGGTCTATCGAAGATGCCGCAGGAGTAGGTCATGGTTTCGTCGAGCCAGAGGGCGAAAAAGTCGTTGCTGAGGTCGTAATGCGCCGCGATGTTCTCTTTGCTTCCCTTTCGGGTGTTGCGGCGCAGGTGGTGGAGGAATTTCTGGAAAGGCTCGGACAAGAGCATCCACAGCGATTCCAGTTCCCGAAACATCGAGCGGTTGCGAAGGATCAGGTGAACCAGGGCGGGAATGTCGTCGCAGGACCACAGTCCTTCCATGAAGGCCTCGCCGGTCCCGATGGTCCCGCCCAGCGTCGCCTTCGCGTAAAAACGGGGGTCGTGAACGCGAAAGGTCACTTGAATGGCATCGGGTTCCTCATTTCCCTCGTATCGAAAAGAATCTTTTCCATCCACGAGGGTGAGGGTTCCGACTTTTAAATGCCGAAGCAGTCGCAACACCATGCCGCGGGCGCCACGATGGATCCATGCTGGCGCCGCCAGTTCTATCAGGGAGGGATTTTGTCCAAGCAGCGATTCCTTCATGAGTCCTCCGCCTTGGCGATACCGTGTTTGGGGTGAGTTTGAAACGGGACTTTTTTCAGCCAGAGGCGCAAGGCCTGATAATAGATGCCAGCGAGGATCTTCGCGGTCATGAAGGGATGGGCCGCGAGGGTCTTGTTGAGGGTGAGGCCGGAAATTTCGCGGCGAGCCAGGGTCAAAGTGGAATCGAAGAATCCCTTGCCGTCCTTCAAGTTCACCATATTTACGGCGAGCTTATCGGCAGGCGTCTCGAATCTCCAATCGTAATCCAGGTTCATTTCCATGAAAGGGGAGACATGAAATTTTTTTCCGAATTGGAAGCGCAATTCCGCCCCCTCGGAACGGCTTTCCTGACGAGTCAACACGTAAGGGTAGGTTTCTCCCCAAGGCGTGTTGGTGATCTCGGCCACGATGGCCTCGATTTCGGTGTCGGATGGGTTGTAGCAATAATAAAAACTCACCGGATTTTGCCTGTATCCGAAGTAGCGAAGGTTGGTGAGCAGTCGTATCGGTCCTTCGGGCCTCCGTCCGCTGCGTTCCTCGACTAGGTTTCGTATCGAGAGATCCAGCGGCTGGTCTTTGGGACCCCAATAATCCGCGCGCCTGAACCAGGCGGGGCGGAAGGATTTGGCGGACCAAAACCATCGTCCCTGAAACAAGGTCGGGAGTTCGGATAAATCGAGATACATCATGAAAACTCGATACATGAAGCTGTTGGCCACGGGCGCGAAGCGGCGATGCCGGAGCGTGCCGACGTAGATGCAGCTTTTTAGGTTTCGAGATTCCGTCATGTCGCCCTCAAGCCAAGGTCTCGCCGAAATACTTCGCCACGGCGAGAGCGCTGTTGACCCCGTCTTCATGAAAGCCCCAACCCCAATAGGCGCCGCAAAAATGACTGCGATTTTTCCCGCTGATCTCCGCATGGCGCTTTTGAGCGGCGAATCCGGCGGCGCTATAGAGGGGGTGGTGGTAGATCATTTTCTTTAAAATTTTTTCCGGGGCGATTTGGTCGCCGCGATTCAACGTCACGCAAAAGGATTCGGGTGAGTCGATGCCCTGCAAGCGATTCATATAATAAGTGACGGTAACCCTATCTTGGGGATCGGGCGGGAGTAGGTAGTTCCAGCTCGCCCAGGCCCCGCGGCGTTTTGGCAGCATGCGGGTGTCGAGGTGGAGTGCGGTTTGGTTTTCTTGATAGGGAATGGCGCCGAGGATGTCCCTTTCCGGCGCCGTGGCGTCGCTGAGCAGGCGCAGGGTTTGGTCGCTGTGCGTCGCGAAGATCACCTGATCGAAGCTTTCTTCCGCCGAGCCGCGAGGTTTCACCAGTACGCGATCTTTTTCGCGGCGAACCGATTCGATGGGGCAGCGCAGCCGGATTTTTTGTAGAAATGGCCTTGTGATCGCTTCCACGTAAGTCTTGGAACCCCCGCGTATCACCCGCCATTGCGGTTGGTCATAAACGGCCAACATTCCATGGTTGCTGAAGAACCTCACGAAATAGGCTGCCGGAAAGTCCCGGATTTGTTCGGGGGTGGAGGACCAAACCGCCGCCCCCATCGGAAGCAGGTAATGCTCGACGAAGGCGCGGGAATAGTTTCGCATCTGCAGGTACTCGCCCATGGGGATATCCTTCAGGCTATACTCCGTCAGCAGCTCCTTGGATTCACGATTAAAGCGTAAAATATCCAGGGTCATTCGGTAAAAGGAAGGACGAAGGAGGTTGCGCCTTTGGGCGAAAAGGGAATTGAGCGAGGCGCTGCTGTACTCGACTCCTGTCCGGTCGCAACGGATGCCGAAACTCATCGAACTGGGCTGGCTTTCGATGCCTAGTCGGTCGAGCAATCGGATAAAATTGGGATAGGTCCAGTCGTTGAAAACGATGAATCCCGTGTCCACCGCGTGAGTTCTTCCTTGCGATTCGATGCGGTGGGTGTGGGTGTGCCCGCCAATATAGTCGTTGGCCTCGAAAAGGGTGATGTCGTGACGGGGATGCAGGAGATGGGCGGCGGTCAGTCCCGAGATGCCTGTTCCGACGATGGCGATTTTCTGGGCAGAAGACTCCACGAATCCGCAATTTACCGGAGAATGATGCGAGAGTTAAGGTATTTCTAAACTTGGGATCGATGGCAAAGGGTGTTAATTTGGGTTTTGAACTGGAGGCGCGCATGAGGGGATTGCTGAAGATTTTGTTCGGGGCGATTTTCTTGGGGATCATCGGCGTGACGATTTGGGCAAGCCGTTATTACAGCGTCTGGGATGCCTATGCCAAGTTATGGGAAGATCCCTGGGGGCGGGCGACCCTCTTCGACGCGTATTTTGGCTTTCTCACTTTTTATGTTTGGGTTTTCTACAAGGAAACTTGTTGGGCTTACCGCGCCTTGTGGTTCGTCCTGATTTTGGGTTTTGGCAATATCGGCATCTCGCTTTACATGTTGATACAGCTTTTTCGATGGAAAGACGGAGAGGGCATCGAGCAGCTCTTGCTAAGAAGGAAGGCCGCGTGACTCCAGGTCCCTGGCTGAGTTTGGTCCTGCAAGCCTGGCTGCTCGTCGCCGTCTTGATGACCTTGCTTTGGATGCTGCATTTTCCCCTCAAGAACGCCGCGATCGTGGACGTCGGATGGGCTTTGGGACTCGTGCTCATCGCTTGGCTCTATGCTTGCCTTGGGCCCGGCTACCCCTTGCGCAAAACGCTTTTGGCCGCGATGGTCGGAGCTTGGGGGTTGCGATTGGCGATCTACTTGTTGTTCGCTCGCGTGATCGGGCAAGAGGAGGAAGGTCGGTATCGCGAGATCCGTCGGAATTGGCGGACGAATGTGGGGCGAAAATTTTTCCTCTTCTTCCAATTCCAGGCGCTGCTCGATGTGTTCCTTTCTTTGCCATTCTTGTTCGTGGCGCTGAATCCGACTCCCAGAATCTCGCTCTTGGAATGGGCGGGCCTCGGATTGGCCGGGGTCTCGATTCTGGGAGAATCGCTCGCCGATTGGCAATTGCATCGTTTCAAATCCGACCCCCGTAACAAGGGCAAGACCTGTCAGCGGGGCCTGTGGCAATATTCGCGGCACCCGAATTATTTCTTCGAATGGCTGATTTGGTGCGCGTATTTCCTCTTCGCCTTGGCCTCTCCCCACGGAGCGATTTCGATCCTGTGTCCGCTGCTCATGCTTTTTTTCCTGTTCCGAGTGACGGGAATTCCCGCCACCGAGGCGCAGGCCTTGCGCAGCCGCGGGGAGGAATATCGGCGCTATCAAAAAACGACGAGCGCTTTCATTCCCTGGTTTCCGAAAAAGGTGGGGCCATGACCTTGAAGGCTACTCTATTGGAGAAGGGGCTTTTGCCCGACTTCGCGATTCGCTACGGCATCCGTCGGCTGAATCTGGTTCGCTTGGCTGAGGAGGGGCAAGGGGGCGAGGCCGACCGCCAGGCCCGGCTCATGTCCTGGATCGATCAAATGAAGAATGGCCCCATCGCCTTGAAAACCGAGGCGGCCAACGCCCAGCATTATGAGGTTCCTACCGAATTTTTTCTCAAAGTACTCGGCCCGCGCCTCAAGTACAGCTCCTGTTATTTCGAGCCGGGAGTGACCTCGCTGAAGCGGGCGGAAGAGGCGATGCTCGAGCTTTATGTCGAGCGCGCGCAAATCGCGGACGGCCAAGAAATTCTCGAACTCGGCTGCGGCTGGGGTTC
>JAIOPF010000231.1:0-6529 GCA_021414045.1 Deltaproteobacteria bacterium
GAAATTGCGGTAATTTCTCGGATGATGATAACGACTTTTTCTATGACTGCAGCGATCCGGATTGCTTCTCCGATCCCGTTTGCATCGACACCGATTTCGACGGCTGGCCCGACATCTACGACAACTGTCCCTTGGTGGAAAACGGCTTTCAAGAAGACAGCGACTTCAACGGAATCGGCGACGCCTGCCAGGACGGCGATTCGGATGGAGCACTCGACACGGTCGACAATTGCCTCGAAGTCGCGAACCCGGATCAAGCCGACACAGACCTCGACCTAATTGGAAACGTCTGCGACCCCACGGAATCTCGCTGCAACAACGGAACCGACGACGATGACGACGACTTGATCGATTGCGAGGATCCGGACTGCGCGAAGGCCCAAGTTTGTCAGCCGCTTCCGGACAGCGACGAGGACGGCGTACCCAATGCCACCGATAATTGCCCCGACGACGCCAATCCCGACCAGGCCGACAATGACGGCGACGGAGCCGGCAATATCTGCGACGGCAGCCCCGACGGCCCCCCCGATACGGGTGGAGACTCCAACATCGCCACTGGCGACGTCGGAGGGGGTGGTTGCGCCCTGAACTCCAATGCAGCGGAAGCGCCAGGCGCGCTGCTATTCTTGACGATGCTGGGAACTTGCTCTCTCGTTTGGAGAATACGTCGACAGTCGACAGCGGTGATCAACCGTTTTCCCGCTCGGCGCTGATTTGGCTTCCATTCACCGAGTAACGGATCTTGATCACGATAGGCTGGCAGCAGACGTGACAATCCTCGACGTACTCGATCGCCTCGTCGGAAGGTTCCGGCTCGAAATAGAGAGTTTCGTTGCAATAGGGACAAGAGACGGGAAGAAGTTCGGACATGAATGGCTTAAGTGGGCGAATGAAGCGCCATGGCCGAAGGTTTCGAAAGCGACTTCTTGCCTTCGAAAGGACGCCTTGTAGCGGGTTCTGACAGAGCTTTTTGAACCTCGACCTTGACGAAGTTCTTGCGACCAAAATTGAAGACGCCGCAACTGAAAGATACGGGCAACGGGAAGCCTCCAGGCCCCTTCAGCGCCGTCATACCCGTCGAGTCATAATAGTGACGGCCGGCGCGGCGAATGACACGCAAAGTCTCGGAGTACTCGGCCTTGGAGCAAAGGTCCTGGAGGCTCAGGTGTCGCAATTCGCGAAGCGTATGCCCCGTGAGCTGCTCGGCGCGAATATTGGCGGCGACGCAGCGGTCCAGCTCTTCGTCGAAGAAAAAGATCGCGTTCAAACCGCGCTCGAAGAGATTGCGGAACAAATCAAAGGTCGTCATGGCCCGTGGAGGCGCGAAATGGCTATCCTGGGCCAATCGGTTCTTGATGATGGTGACGAAACGGGCGGAACCGATGGGACCGCTGAAATAGTCGTCGATGACCTGACTTTGCAACAAGGTCTGGGAGTCCTGCACCTTGTTGAGAGGGTCAAAGAGCAAGAATTTCCCCCGAAAACCCTCGATAAGCCAAGTCAGGACGTATTCTTCCAGGGCGTCGTCCTTGCCCTTGGCGAAATACACGACCAAATCCGGCCTAGAGCTGGTGATGACCCCCAAGGCAGAATCCAACGTCTTGGTGCAGATCGTCTCGTGCGGAGCCAGGCTCTCGTGAGAGAGCGACTTGGGCCCGCCGATGATGAGAACGCGGCGGTTAGATTTCCATTCCATATTGTTTTTGTTTAACCCCTACGGATAAAATTGTAAGATCAAGTCATGGGTAAGAGCAATACTTTAGTGCGGAAAAAGAAAAACCTCCCCTCCCGGGAACCCTTCTCGCGTCAATATTCCCGGCTGATTAGAAGCATTTCCCAAAAGGACACCAAAGTGGTGGTCTCCATGGGCGGGGGCGGAGTTCGCATGTTCGCCCATATTTCGGTCATCCGATTCCTCGAAAAATTGGGCGCCGAGCCCTATATTTCCGAGGTCTGGGGGGCCAGCGGAGGGGCCATTGTCGGCCTTTTCCTCTCCATGGGCCTTCGTGCCGACGAGATCATGAGGGAAGCGGACGCGTACTTCAAAGAGCATCAGCTCAAGCTCTACCCCTCCATCTTTTCCGTGGTGAAGAACGTGGTCCGAGACGCCATCTTCTCCGAGGCCGACCCGGCGATGCTCAAGGGGTTCCACAGCATTAACGAACAACTCCAGCACCTAGTGAGCCAAACCCTGAAAACCGGGAAGGAAAAATATCCCTTCTATTCCCTGGCCTACAACCTCGCGAACAACCAGACCGACGTTCTGACGCCTTCCTTGATTCCGGAGGGGATTTATTCCGACTTTATTTTTCGCACCGATCCCTTGGACGCCATCATCGCTTCCAGCGCGATCCCCGTCCTGTTCCATCCGAAGGTCATCGACGACGCCAACGGAAAGCGAACCTATACCGATGGCGCGACGGGAGAAGAAATCCCGACGGTCTCCATTTATAAAAAATGGCTGAGAGACCGGGAAGTAGGCCTGGAAAAGCGGAAGAAGCTTTTGGTGATCGCGGTCAGCTTGGGATCCGACCTTTCTTCCGGCGGTTTCTTCGAGCAGTGGTTGATCCGAAAAATTCCCGCCTTCGAATATTTCCGCATGACGGTGCGGCTCACCGACATGATACGCCAGGCGAGGATTTCGGAGCAAAAAAGGACTTTAATGCAGGATCCCAATGTCGAGCTATGGGAAGTCAACCTCGACCTGGCGAAATCAGGGTTCCTCGACGTGAAGGGCATCCCCCGCGTCATGGAACTCGCCGAGAAGAGCGCCCCCATCGAATTCACCCGTATCAATAATTTGCTCTTGGGATAAGCCGCCCCGCCTAGTCGTTTTCCAGGAACGAGAAATACTCGGTTTCGATGTCGTCGAACTCCATGGCGCCCTTGCAGGTCGGGCATTTCTCCGTGGGCGCCTTGGCGGGAAGGGAGCGGCGCAGGGCCTCCACCTTCAGCAGGGCGTTAGCCTCTTTCTTGCACTTCGCGCAATAATAAGGGGCGAAAAACGAGACAATTTTCCCATTGCCGAGAAAATTCGCGACGTAATTGACCTGCTCAATGACCCGTGGCGCGCAATTCTCGTAGATGAGGTTGAGGGTCTTAGGAATCTTCTGCACCGCCTGGACCCACTCTCGGACTCCGCAAGAATTGATGAGCTCGATCCCGCCGAAGTCGATGACGACGGCGTCGGACTTGAGATTATTGAAGGCGGACTTGAAGTCAGCGTCCTCGTCGATCACTCCGCTCAAGACGAACCGGGTCAAATTGGGCTCTTCCTGTCTGTCGATTTTTAGCTTTGGACTCATGGCTGTTGATTTTCCTTTCCCTCGGAAACGTCGTCGATTTGAAAAAAATGGAACGAATGCCGCCGTCTTTTCAACTCCCCCAAAGTGCCGCGGTGGTCGATCAGGGCGATCACTTCCGTCTCCCGGTGCGTGGCCACGTTGATCACCATTTGATCGAGCGATTTGAAGATGAAAAAAAGCCCCATACCGGCTCCCTTTCCGGCCCCCTCCAATACGGATTTTTCCGAAAAACATCGATGAATGTAAGAAAAAAATGTTTTTTTGTCTAGGTTGCCAAAAGGATCGCTGACCGAAACGGCCAAATGGGTCTTCCCCATGCCGTAACAAAGGCTGGGACGGTCCTTTTTTTCGATGGAAAAAACCGCCGAACGATCCAAATGCACTCTCGGATGGGACCCCCCCGCATCCACTGGCGCGTCGAACATAGCGTTCATCAGCAATTCATTGAGAATCAATTCGACGTTGCCCACGATTCTTTCGGACACGCCCCGCGCGAGGTAAAAGTCCCTCACCTTTTCGATGGAGGGATATTTGTCATCGGAAGAACTCAGCCGCAGGGTGGCTTCCGCGGGAATGTCATATTTATCGATTCCAAAAATGTCTCCGCTCAATAATTTCCGGATGGTGACGATCAACTCCTTGACGTCGATCGAACGATTATCCGCAATAAAATTATGGGGATAGGCCCGCGGCAGCAGCTCAGGAAAGTAGGCTTCCAAGGATTCCGGAATGACGGCAATGGCCCGGCAATTCGGCTGTAATTTCCGCGCGATGTCGAAAAGCTTAAAATCCTCCGCCGGATTGCGAACCTCGCGAATCAGCACCCCAAAGGGCCTATTTTGCAACGCTTCTTCCGCATTTACTTGGTCTTGGGCCGAAAAACACTGGTGACCCTCTGCTTCGATAGCCTGAGTATAGACCGGCGTCGCCTCATGGTTCACCAACAGAATATTCGCCATCGTATAAAGATAACCACCGCTTGGAATAGATGCAAGACCGAGATAAGATATCCTGGTGGGGTATTCATGACGGTGGGCCTAGCCCAACATTTCGAACTCGTCCAAAAGCTCGGAGAGGGGAGCTTCGGTGAAGTCCACCTCGCGATGGACCGCCGCACCCAACGGCAGGTGGCCCTCAAGTTTCTCCGCTTCGATCCCAGCATCCCCAACTTCAACGAGGCCGTCGCGCTATTCAAGCGCGAGTTCGAGCTGCTCCGCGAGCTGAAACACCCCCACTTGGCCAGCGTCTTCGATTTCGGTTTCGACGAGGAGCAGAAGCGTTATTTTTTCAGCGCCGAATTCTGCCGTGGAACGGAACTGGCGGAAGCCTTCTCGGGTCGGTCCGTCGAATTCTTCGAGGATGTCCTCGTCCAAATCCTCTCGGCCCTCGATTACATCCATTCCCAGGGCGTGGTTCATTCCGACATCAAGCCGGCCAACGTCCTCGTGGAAGAGAGGGAAGGCGCGCCCTACGTCAAGCTGCTGGACTTCGGAGTCGCCGGCCGCCTGCGCTCCAGCGGGCAAGGCGTTGGCGGCACCCCCACCTACATGGCGCCGGAACTCTGGAACCCCGGCCCCAAACTCGACTTGCGGTCCGACCTTTATTCCCTGGGCATGCTCTGCCTGGAACTGCTCGGCGGCGGCCTTCCCTTCGACGTCGAAAATCAACGCTCGATTCAAGACTGGCACCTTCGCGGCAATATTCCGGAACACCTCTGGCAAGCTCGGGAAATCCCGCCTTACCTCCGCGAATTGATCGAGAAACTCCTGGCGAAAAAACCTTCGGACCGTTTTTCCAATGCCAGGGTCGTCTTGAACTTCCTCAATTTGGGGACCAGCGGAAAATACCAAAGCGCGGAAATCGGGCTACAAACCGAAATCCCCCTCGAAGGCCCCCTGATAGAGCGAAAGGAAGTTTGCGAAGGGATTCAAAAGGTCATTCAGAGCGGACTGCTTCCGGAGAGCGGCGAAGGCGGGCCCGGGGTTTTTTTCCTCTGCGGGGAAAGAGGTATCGGAAAAAGCCGAGTTCTGGAAGAGATCCGACTCTTCCTCGCCGTCCAAGAAGTCCGCTGCCATTCGGTGTCCGGCGATTGGGAAATCCCCTCCTGGCCGCGGCTCGCGGAGGCGCTCGGCCTTCCGCCCTTGGCCAACGACAACCTGGATGAAACTTGGCAGATTCGGCGCCGGGTCGACTCGCTCCGCGAGGCGGCGAAGGCGGCCCCGCTTTGCATCCTCATCGACGATTTCCACAAGATCGACCGCGATTTGAAACAGACCATCCTCAAGCTCTCCGAGGAAAGCCAGCCGGGAAAGGCCGAGGCGAGAGCGCCCCTGTTCGTCGTGGTCGGCACCGAAGAGAATGTCGAAGACGGAATCGTCCTGAAACGCTTGAGCCGCCAGGGCGTCCTGCAATACGTCCAGCACCTGTTGGGAAAAAGCGATAAAACCGAGGGATTGGCCGACATTCTGTTTCGCTATTCCGGAGGCCTGCCCCTGCTGGTCGCGGAAGGCCTGAGGTATTTGGCGCCTCGCTTCAACCGAGGGGAATCGCTCGACCAGCTCATGCCCTCCTCGCATATCGCCTCGCTGTACCGCGAAAAAATGCAGGCCTTGACCGCCCCCGAACTCGATTTGCTCCACCTGACGGCCTTGCTTTTCCGGCCCGTTCCAGAAAGCGAATTGCTGCAGATCCTAAATCTCGCTTCCGCCGAACTCGACCACCTGGCCAAGAACAGCCTGCGCAGCGGCCTACTGACCAGCCGCACGGAAATGACGGAGGAAAGCGAGTTCGCGCCAATTTACCAAATGAACAGCCAGGCCCTGGCCATCGAATTGATCGAGGGTCTGGATCCGGATAGGCGGCGTTCCCTCCACCAAGCCATCGCCGAGGGCATGGAAAAATCGGGAAAGGCCCCCAAAGAGGAATTCGCCTACCATCTCGCCAAAGCCGGAAAATCGGAAGAAGCCGCCGCGTCCTTCCAGGCGACGGGACTAGTCTCCAGCGCCACCCGCTGCCTCTCCAAGGCCATGCAGCTGTTCACGGAAGGCTCGCCGCATTGGCAGGAAGTCGCCACCGAATTGACCCGGCTTTTCATCGTGTCGGGAGCTTACCGCGAAGCGGAGGAATCCCTGCAAAAATTGGCGGCCTATCCTTCTTGGAAGGGCGAGGAACTCTCCGGTTGGCTGGCGTTCAAGAAACGGGATTTCCCCGTCGCGCGCCGACGC
>JAIOPF010000231.1:6537-11655 GCA_021414045.1 Deltaproteobacteria bacterium
ACGATGGACATCCCGCAGAAGCCGTGGCCCGTTTTCAAAAATCCCTGCTCTGGGAACAAGCTCTCCCGGCCGAAGACCAGCTCAAGATCAACAACAACAATCTCGGCATCGCGCTGTCGATCAAAGGGGACCATGAGGCCGCCCTGGAATTTTTCGACGAGCGGACCCGGCGCCTCGAGGGGAGGCTGAAACCCGACCAGGAAATCGCGCTGCTGAACGGCCGATCCTACGTTTGCTTGCAATCGGGCCGCTTCGAGGAGGCCATCACTTTCCTGAAGAAGGCGATGCAATTGGCGGAACAGAGCGGCGCGCTGCATCCCTTCTCCTCCATCATGGGCAATTTGATCACCGCCCTCATCAAGGAAAGCCGCTACGCCGAGAGCCTGCCGCTGCTACAGAAAATCCTGGCCTTCCAAGAGCGGCTTGGAAACCACCGCGACGTCGCCTACAACCTCCTCCGACAAGGCAGCGTCTACCTGACCCTGGGCATGGGAGAAAAGGCCAAGAGCTGTTTCCAAAACGGCAGGTCCTATCTGGACGAATCCGACAAGAATCTTTTCCTCTGGTACGTGCTGGTCGACGGATATTGGGAAAAGGAATATGGCGACCAAAATCGGGCCATGGAATTGTTCCGCGAGATGGAACAGGGTGCGGAGACCTACTCCATCCCCGAAATCCAATCCTGGGCCGTCTACGCGCAGGCCGACCTGGCCTTTGAACAAAAGAAGCACGCGGAATGCCGGGCTCTTTTGACCAAGGTTCACGCCACCACCCAGGACAAGGAGTTCCTCGCCAGGCTTCACCTGCTCGAGGCCAAGATCGCCGCCTTCGAGAAGGGCGAGGATCCCGAAAAGCTTTTCGCCATGGTGGAAAACGAGTGCGTCACCGGCCATTATCGGGAAATTTTATGGGAGCTCTACCATGACTGGGGATTGTCCCGCGAAAAACGGCAAGGACCCAAAGCGGCGATTCCCCTGCTCGAGCAAGGCGCGCATATTGTCGAGGCCATCGTCGGTTCCCTACCGGAAGAATACCGAGACCGTTATTTAAATCAAAAAATGCGCAAGAAACTCTTCCAAGACCTGGAACATTCCCGCACCGTCCCCATCGGCGGCATGGCCTCTCGAATCAAGGGCTTTTTCAAGGAGAAATTGAACCGCAGCTCCGGCCACTGAGTTAGGTCACTTTTAATTTCAATAAGGTGAGGTCGTCGGGAAAATTATTTCCGCCCTGCGCTTCGCTAAGCGAATTCAAGAGCGATTCCTTCCACTCCGCCGCCTGGGGTGCCCCGGAAAGGATGGCGTGGAATCTCTTCAAACTAAAATTACCCTCCCGCGGCTTGAACTCGTAGCAACCGTCGGTGAAGAAATACACCGAATCCCCCGCGCCCAACTGAAATTGGGCGGGATGAAAATCCTCCTCCGGGGATACGGCTCCGGAAGAAAGCGCGGGACTGGGCCTAACGCTGAGGTTTTGCGCGGCGCTTCCCGAATCCACCTTGAGCGGAGCCGGAGAATTTCCCCGCAAGACCTCGAGCATTTTTTGTTTCAAATGGTAGCGCCCCACCTGCAAGGCAACGTCGTACTGCAGGCCATGGCCGGCGTAGCGTTTCTGGGCCTCGCGCACCAACTCCACCAGCGTGGGATCGGCCGCCCCTCCGGTCACCGATTGCGAAAAAATCTCCTTGATCAGGTAGGTAACCTGGGCGGAGGCGGTACCGTGGCTCGTCACGTCCGCCAAATAAAAATAAACCCATTCTCCCTTGGGAAGAATGTCGCAGAAATCGCCAGAGAGCTCCTCGGAGGGATGGTAAAGGTAGTCGAGCGCGGCGCCTTCGAATTGCTGCGGAGTCGCCGGCAGCAGGGACAATTGAATCGCGCGAGCCGCCTCGAGCTCGCGTTTGAGTTTCAATTGATTGCGCCGCAGCGAGACGAGATTTCGAACCCGCGCCAAGAGCTCCAATTCGGAAAAGGGCTTCGTCAGGTAATCGTCGGCCCCCTCTTCCAAACTCTCGATCCTGGAGGAAGACACGGATTGAGCCGTCAATAAGACGAAAGGAATGGGCCGGAGCTCCGGATCCTCGCGAACCTTGCGGCAAAAATCCAGGCCGCTCATCACCGGCATCATCAGGTCCGACAGGATCAGATCGGGCAAGTGCTTCTTCGCCAAATCCAGGGCCTCCTTGCCGTTGGCCCCCACGAAGACATTATATTTGTCCAACAGCAAGTCGCGCAGGAAGTATCGCAACTCGGGATTGTCTTCCGCGCAGACGATCGTGGTTTTCTCTGGATCCCTGGTCCTTTCCGACTCGGCATTGAGCTCCGCGCAATTCGACGCGGTCTCGGGAGAAGCCGGCGCCTCCACGAGCGAGGCGGTGGTACGCGATTCCTCGCCCTCGACGAAATCGACGATGGCGTTGGGCGGGAGATGGGCCTTGCCCAGCGGAATGGAAATTTCGAAGGAAGTCCCCTGGCCATAGCGGCTCTGGACCGAGACCTCGCCGCCGTGGAGACGGACGAATTCCTTCACTAGGGTAAGCCCCAGTCCGGTACCGGCGAACTCCCTCGTGGTGCTGCCGTCGGCCTGACGGAAACGCTCGAAGACGTGAGGCAACTCGCTCTCCTTAATGCCCACGCCGGAATCGCTCACCTTTAGGATCAAGCGGTCGCCGCGAATTTCAGTCGTCGCCTCGACGAATCCCTGCTTGGTGAATTTCAGGGCGTTCGACAAGAGATTGAACAGGATCTTGTCGAATTTTTCCGTGTCGATATAGAGCTCCATCCCCTTCACCAAGGGATCAAAGGAGCTCTTCAACGCGATCCCGCGCGATTCCGCCATCGATCGAAATTGGTCCAGGCGTTCCTGGACGAACCGGTTGAAATCCGGGAGCGGCGCGACTTTCAGCTCGATGGCGCCCGCTTCGGCCTTGGCGATGTCCAAGATCTGGTTGATCAGCCCCAACAAGCGCTGCTGGTTGCGCACCATCACTCCGACCTGGGTGCGCAGCTCCGGCGAGATCTCGCCGTAGCGCCCGTGCACCACCGCCTCGAGAGGCCCCAGCGTGAGGGTGATGGGCGTGCGAAACTCATGGGAAACGTTCGCGAAAAACTCCGTCTTGAGGCGCGTCAATTCCTTCAAGTCTTCCTTGGACCTGAGATGCTGCAGGGAGCTCTCGTAATCCTTGCTCAGGCTCTGCGAGAGGATATCGGTCAACTGCACCAACATGAGACCCGTAAGACCGATCAGACCGATGCGGACGGTGAGGTCATAAAAGTTAAGCTTGCCAGGACCCCAGAGGGAAACCAGGACCAGGCTGACCAGATAATAGAAAAGGACAAGGCGACTCCAACGAGGCGTGGAAGTTTGCAAGCCCCAGGCCACGGCGCCACCAAAGGCCATGATGGCGTAGCCAGGCCACCACAAGGCCAAAACACCGTCGGTTTTCAAATAAACGAGGGGGCAAAGAATCCCGCAAAACAGGGTTTGGGCGACCAAAAATCGGAAGGGGCGCGAAGAACGCCAAGACAGGGTATAAAACAGAATATTGGAAGCGGAGAAGATGAAGATCCACAGGGCGGATTTCCAATGAGTCTCCCCCCGCCAGGCGAAAAAAACCGCCAATAAAAGGACGAATAAGCAGCATCCTCCGAAGAAAAATGCGACGAAACGGAGAATTTCTTGATTCACCGTCGTCGAGCGCTGGGGGGCGCTCGGGTTGGGACTCGAGGGAGCCGCCATCCAAAGAGTGGCATTCGCGACCGGCTTTTTCATTGTACGGATATTCTAGCCATTTCGACAAAAAAAAGCCCCGGAAAATTCCGGGGCCTGAAAAAATAGCTTTTATCGGAGACTTAAGGAGCCGAAGGCGCCGATTCCGCCGTGCCGGGCGCGCCCGGGGGGGGAGGAGGCACCGCGGGAGCCCCGCCAGGACCTTCATCCGGCATACCGCCCATCGGCATCGCCGCCTGCTGGGCCTTGGCCTTCGCCGCCAAATCCTCGACCGTCGCTTTGTCCAACTTGAGGGCCAGAAGCACCTTGTTCTCCTTGGCATCGATGGAAAGCGCGCCAAGTATCTTGCCCAACTCCGGGCTCTTGCTCGCGAGCGAGGCCCCGAACAGAGTCTTATAGGAATTCGCCATGGTCATCATCTGCTGAGCGTCTTCCTTGGTACCGGTGATGACGCCCAAATCGATGTTGAGATTTTCGTTGTAATCGATGCCCAAGTCGATGGCCTTCACGGAAGAAAGCGCGCTCATGGGATTGCCCATTCCGCCGCCGGCGCCCGCGGGAATCATACCCTCGGGAATCTTCGCGACCGCCCAGAGCATCTTGCCCTTGTCGACGCCGCCGATGAGATCCATCACCGCCTTATTTTTCTCGACCGAATCGCCCTTTTTCTTCGCGAGATCCAAAGAGCGCTTCACGGTGTCTTTTTTGCCGAAGATGGCTTGCTGACCCACCATCGCGACGCCGAAAGTCGGCTCCTTCGCGGTGCTGTAGATCTTGACGCCTTCATAATCTTCTTCGTTCATGGTCGTGCCGGTCTTCTGCGCCTGATCGGTCATCTGTTTGATGAGCGCGGCGGAGTCGAGCTTGCCGTTGACGATGCCGACGAAATCCTTGGCATCCCGTTCCACGCCTTCGATCTTCATCCCCAAGGTCATGCCGTCGACGTCCTTCAAGAAGGGCTGGGCCTCGGCGGGAACTCCTTCCATCATCTTGGCGCCCATCGGAGAAGCCTGGATTTTTTTCCAGTTCATTCCGACGACGATATTGCTGTCGACGGGAATCAGGGAGAGGCTTTCTTGTTGGCTACCGCCACCACCTTGCTTACCGCAGCCTTTTCCGCATCCGGCGAGGCTTAAGCCAGCGACGAACGCGACGGCGATATATCGGAACTGCTTAGAACGAGGAATCATAAAAGAGGCTCCTATCATTGGGATTGAGACTCACCCACGCCGAACATTCGTCCGAGGAAACGGGTGAGACTGACACGCGCCCGCGCCGCCTTGCGGCCAAGATCGGGCAATTCTTGAAACAACTTGGGACGCCGCAACATCTCCCGGACCAGACTCAAGGGCTTCACCGCGGCGTTTTCGTCGAGGAAGGGCCCCGTGT
>JAIOPF010000232.1 GCA_021414045.1 Deltaproteobacteria bacterium
ATCTCGCGGCCGCTGAACTGGAACTGAACCAAAGGGGATTCCTCGAAACCCGAAACTCTGCCGACGAGGGCCCGCGCCTGGCGCAAGAATCTCTCAGGACGGCCTTTCAGAGAAATCTTAAGCACAAACTCCTCCAGTGGGCGCATGCGCGCTGGCTGGATCTTTGCCTGCGCCAAGCCGGCACCACGCCGCGTCCCACCGAGGCGGCCGTCGCCATCGCCGAACACGCGCTGCAAGCGCAAGACGGCCCGACCGCCCTAGCTTGGGGCTTCGCGGCGGCCGGCGTCTTGACCGCGCAAGGGAAGGATCCCGAAGCGATTTCCGTCTATGAAAGGCTATGGCATCTCGCGCGAACGGACGAGCATCGCTACCAAATCCAGGGCCACCTCGCGCCGATCTTTTACCGCATGGGAAAACTGTCGGAGGCTTTGCAGGCCTACGATCGCTGGATCGCCCACCGACCCGACGACCCAAGCCGGCTGCAAAGAGCGAAACATCGTTTTTATTCGGGCCTGGTATTGTTCGGAATGGAAAGAAAAGCCGAAGCCAAAAAACATTTCGAGGACTGCCTCTCCGTCGCGGACGCGGAGCTCCACCCGGCCCATCGGCCTTATCAGGCAAGGGCGCATAATTTTCTCGCGGCGATGGAGCAGGACCGGGGAAAGCCCGGCATCGCCGAGGAACACTTGAAAATGGCGCTGCAACTCGCCGCGGGGGACGAACTGATGCTCGGAGAAACTGAGCAGCGTTGGGGCGAACTCGAAAGGTCCCTCCTCCATTTGACGCCGGCCCTGGCACATCTGGGCCGCGCGCTCGGCCACTATCGAGCGGCGAAAAATCCCCAAGCAGAAGCGGTTGCCCTGCATTGGCAGGCGACGCTATGGCGCGAAGCCGGACGCCTCGACGAGGCGGAGACGGCCCTCGAAGGAGCTTTGGAACTGACCGCCAAGGCGGGAAACCTGCTGCAATGGGCCCGCTACCGGCATAACTTCGCTCTCCTCGCCATGGATAGGGCGGATTACGCAGCGGGACTGGCGAGAATGGACGATGCCCGGGAGATACTCTTCGCCTTAGGCACCGAACCCGACCGATATCTCGCCCAATTGCACCGGGCGGAACTCCTCTCCCGAGCGGGAAATCGCGATGCCGGCGAAAAACTTTTTCAAGAACTGGAGGAAGCCCGAACTTCCCTGCGGGATTTGGGATTGGAGCGCGAACTCGACCTAAGACTGGGCGAACAAGCCTATCTGGATAATGATTTTAACCGCGCGGAGGAGTTTTTTCGCGATGCCACCTCCCATGCCCTAAGGGAAGAGAGCCTCCTCCAACAAAAAAATGCCCAGCTAGGTCTCTCCCGTTGCCGCGCCCAGATCCAGGCAGGCCCGCCTCCTCCCGGCGAGTGGAAAAACATTCGGACACTGGACGACACTCGGATCCGGATTCTGGATTGGGTTTTCCGAGATCTGGAGCCCAACCCCACGGCGTCCACTTGGGCCCAGACCTTATCGGAGGTCCGCGGCCTTGCCTCGCCCGAAGTTCGAGCCGAACTGCTGCAGATCCTGTCGGCCGCCTTTCGGCGCAAGGGGCTGACGGCAACCGCGAAGACGGTTTTTCAAGAATACCTGCAGGAACAGGTCAACATCCTGCGACAGCTACCGGAGGAAATGAAAATGGACTTCGAAAAAAATCGGAAGGTGCAAAGCCTCGACGAGGCGCTCAATTCCGCCAGCGCAAGCCCCGGATCCTCGCGAATCGGGGGGACGGTCCCCGCGGTACCGGAAACGGCAGCCCGTCCCCCGGACCACCGTTTCCGCCAATTCACCGAAATCAGCCGCCAGATCTCCAAGCGCCACGAGCTCGCCGGAATCCTCGAGCGCGTGATGGACGCCGCGATCGAGATCACCGGCGCCGAACGAGGCTTCCTTCTCCTTCGCGCCCCCGATGCCCAAGGACAGCCCCTCGCCGGCTTCGAGGTCGGAGCCGCGCGTCACCTCAGCCATCAGTCCATCCAAAGGGAAGAATTCAAGATCTCGATGACGGCCGTGCGCCAGGCCATGGAACAAGGCAGCACCCTGCTCACGGGCGACGCCCAATTGGACCCTCGGTTGCAGGAGAAAAAAAGCGTCGTCCAATTCCAGCTGAAATCCATCCTCGTCGTGCCCTTGGAAGTGGAGGGCCGAGTCAAGGGCGCCGTCTATCTCGACCATCGTTACCAGCCCGGTTGCTTCCGCGACGAGGACGTCGCCACCCTCAACGCCCTCGCCTCCCAGGCCTCGCTGGCGATCGAGAAGGCGGAGATGATCGAGGAACTCCGCCAAGCCAAGCGAAAATTGGAAGAGAGGGTCGAGCACCAAGAAAAACGCATCGAGGACCTTTCCGACGAGCTTTCCCATGTGCGCGAGCAATTGCGCTATGGATACGAGGAAATCGTGGGACGATCTCCGCCGATGATGGAAGTCTTCCACTTGCTCGACCACGTCACCGACACTCCGATTCCCGTCTGGATCCACGGAGAGTCCGGAACCGGAAAGGAGTTGATCGCCAGATCCCTGCATTTCAATAGTCAAAGGAAGCCAAAGGCCTTCTTGGCCGTGAATTGCAGCGCCATCCCCGAAAACCTGTTGGAGAGCGAACTCTTCGGCCACAAGAAGGGATCGTTCACGCATGCCGACCGCGACCGCATCGGCCTCTTCGAACAGGCCAGCGGCGGCACCCTTTTCCTGGACGAGGTCGCCGACATGTCGCTGGCCATGCAGGTCAAGCTACTGCGCGTCCTGCAAGACAGCGAAGTGCGACCCATCGGAGCCACCAAGAGCGTCAAGGTCGACGTGCGACTGGTGACCGCCTCGAACAAGGATCTCGAGAAAATGGTGGAGGAGGAAAAATTCCGCCAGGATCTCTTTTTCCGGATCAACGGGCTCACGATACGACTGCCACCGCTTCGCGAAAGGCGGGAGGATATCCCCCTGCTCATCAATCACTTAATGGAAAAAATCTCCCGCGACTTCCAATTGCCCGCCTGCGAAGTGGGCGACGAGGCTTTCGAGCGATTGATCCAGCATCCTTGGCCGGGAAACATTCGGCAATTGGAGGGGGTGCTGCGCAATGCCTTGCTTTTCGCGAAAGGTCGCACGATCACTCCCGCCTTTCTCAGCTTAGGCAAAACCACAGGAGACAATTTGACGGGAGCCTCGGCGCAAAATCCCTCCATCGGTAACGAACGCCGGGAAGAGCGCCAGTTGATCGTCGAGGCGCTGAGGAAGGCCCGAATGGACAAACAAGCCGCCGCGGACCAACTCGGCATCAGCCTGCGCAGCCTCTACATGAGGATGGAACGGCATCGTATTCCGAAAAACAAGGCGGTGCTGGCGAAATTTCTGGGATTGAAAACTAATTCCGCGGAATGAGTCGGGAGCTTACTCTTCCCCGGTTTCCTCCGCCCCCGAGCCTTTGGCCGGAAGAATCCGCTCGGAGCCGTTGATTTGACAAATCGGAAGCACTCCAAGATCCTCCGAGGCATTGAGCAAATCGCCGGAGGGGGTTTTGGCGATGACCTTGATGATGGGATCGGGCAGGCAACTCGCATCCGAACAAGTCGACCAGGGCACTTCCAAGGCCTTCGTGGATTTGGGGGGAATCAAGAAAAGTCGGAATTGATATTTCGCCGGGCTGACCACGGTGAACTCGACGTATCCGAGCTTGTAGGTTTTTTGTCCGTATTCGTCGAAGGTCATCAGACTGCCGAAGGGAATCTCCGCATATCGGTCCTGAAGCACATCGACGACTCGCAAAGACCCCATCGAAAGGAAATCGACGAAGGCTTCGGGAACCGTCCCCGACGGAGTGACGGTGACATACCCGCGTATCTTGAATTTCACCGCGTCCTTCGCGGCGAAATGACACAGGGGCTTGGAGCTTAGGAAATTGAAATAATAAAAGGCCCCATTGGGATCGGGCCCAGGAGCCGGAAACCCCGCCTCCAAGGGTTGGGCGGGATTCACCATCGGAGCGGCCACGGCACCGACACCTTGAGCCCCTTCTCCAACTCCAGTCCCGCCGACCGGACCTCCCACCTGAGTGAGTCCGCCGCCGTTGCCGCTCTCACCCGAGGGGCTCGCGCCGGAGCACGCGACAAGCAGCGCCAACAGTACCAAACTAATAAAAGAAGAGATTGAGTCGAGGCGATTCTCCCGTGTCATAACAGGCTCCATGGGTAGGGTTATCGAATTTTCCGGAGCATGAGTTTCTCCGGTCCTCAACTCTCGTGCAATTTAGCATGAAGTCCCGCCCATGTCTTGCTTTAAGGCAACGCCTCGACAAGGTGATCGATCCCATCCCATTTTTCAATTTTTGCAATTTACACTTGCCATCATTGCATATTTTTTCCAAATAATATTCACAACTAATTGTTTTTATTAATTTTTTATTTCAAACATCGGCCAGGCACAAACTTTGCTTTTCCCTTGGGCAGAACCAAACGGGGACTGCAAGGGAGGCAAGAAAATGGTCACGATGAAGGAAAAATTCCAGCAGGTGAAACAGCTCCTGACCACGATTCAAAACGCACAGGAACCTCGGAAAGCCGAGGACAGCTTATCCCTCGCGGTTCGGCTGATGCGGGAAATCGAAGGTAGCTTGCTCGCCAATCCTTATCTCCAAGAACAAGACTTGGAATGGGTCGTTGAATTCAATCGCGGCCCCTTATGGTCGAGCGCCCGAGGCAGAGTCCAAGCCCTCCGAAAAACGGCCTGAGCACCCTCCTATTTCCTCGTTTTCCGTCGCCCTTCCTCAACCCCTGGCGATGGCGGGAGCCCCTCCTTTGGAGGGGCTCTTTTTTTAAGGGCGTTTTGAGAAGGCCGCCTTTTCAAATTTTGCAAAAATAATCCTGAGACCTTGGGCCAATCCCTGAAATCCCTCATTATTATCAATAATTCCTTAATGGCATTCCCTTTGCAAATTGTATCCTTCACGGTCCCCAGCGCCGTGAAGAGGAGTTTTGGAATGATTAAGAACTTGGATAACTCGACGCCCGAAAATCAGGATTACTATGCCGATGCTTATGCCACGGACGGCGGCATGGACGAGGAGTTCGGCATCGACGAAGGTTCGGAATTCGAATCGGAGGCCCCCACCTTGGACGCCGACGGCCTCACGCAAGAAATCGACGAGCTAAAAACCTTCGCACAGACCCAAGGCGCCGGGACGGAATTGCTGCAGCAACTCGAACAGAAGAAGAAGCTGGCATTGCAGACCGCCTCCTTGTCCCCGGAAAGACGCGCCGAAGTCCTCAGCGAAATCCAAGCCGGCCTGGAAACCCTTCACGAAGCGATCTTGGCCCAAGTCGAGCAAGCCCCGGAACGCGAGGCCTTGAAGAAGGAGATCCAAGATCTCCGAGGCGAATTGAAAGCGGAGGTCTTGGGCGAAGACGCCGAAAAGGCCATCGCCGACAAATGCGAGGACGCCGAGAAAGCCTTGAAAAAAATGGACGTCGATTCCGCCCAAGGCCTGGTCGAAGAAGTGAAGGACGATCTACAGACCGCCAAAGACGACGCCAAAACGCAGAAGCAAGAGAAGGATTCCGAACGGAAGTCCGCCATCGAGGACATGCAAAAGCGGATCAAAAAATCGGACCTTTCCGACGAGAAGAAAGACGAGTTCACCCAAAAAATCGAGTCG
>JAIOPF010000233.1 GCA_021414045.1 Deltaproteobacteria bacterium
GCGACGGCAAGGGCCCGCGGGCGATGCAGCGGCGGCTGCAGGCCGCGCAGGTCTTCTCGCAATTGGGACTCAAGGAACGCGTCAAAGAATCCCTGGCTCCGCTCCAAGCCTACGCCAAACAGCTATCCGATCCCAAGAAAATGGCCGGGCTTTCCTTTAACTTGGCCCAGCTTTATCAGGGCGCCGGGATGACCTCGGAGGCCAATGCCGCGCTTCAAGCCATCGTCGATTTAGGCGGACCCTCGGCCGCGCCCGAATACCGGGAATTGGGCACTCTCGCCCGCGGGGTGCAGCAATTGAATCGCGGCGAGGTCAAGGAGGCGAGGGAGACCTTCGCCGGGATTCCGCAAAACCCCGTCGCGCAGACCTTTCTCGTTAGCTTGCAGGAGGGTGCGCGGAAAAACCGCTTCGCGATGGCCGTCGGAGTCCTGCGTTCGGTATCGCTCAATTTTCTGGAACGCGGCAAAGAATCGACCTTCGGAGGTTTTAGCAAAGAGGAATACGAATCCCTAAGCCGCGACACCCTCGGGGCTTGGGACGAGGTGCAGAAACTCTTGATTGGCGGGGACGCCGCGAATATCGACGAAGCGATCGCCGACGTCCAAGCCAGTGGGCGATTTCCGGGATTCCGAACCGGTTTCTCGACTAACTACGGCGTCGATCCCCACGAGAAGGACACCAGCGAGTTTCACGTCGCCAGCAGCGTCCGGGATTTTTTGGCCGCCCTGGACAATCCGGCCACCGGAGATCTCGACTTGGCGAAATCCGCCCTCGAATTGGGCTCTCGCCTCGAGGCCGACGGTTATTACAGCGCGGCGGGCGGCATCTATTCCTTCATGGGCAAGGATCCCCTGGTCCAGGCCGACGCCAAGGCGCGGCTCGACTCCTTGCCTGCTTCCATCAAGGTTCGCACCGGGATCGGCATCGCCTGGAACGTCATCTCCTTCGCTGCCGGTCCCGCGGGAATTATCGGCGCCAATTCCACCAGCAGCGCCGGCGGCGGAGATTACGTGGAGAACGTCGCGATGGCCCTGGTGCCCTTCGGCATCGCCCGGGCTTTCGCGGTGGGCGCCGAGGCCATCTACGTGGCGAAGACGGCCAGCCTGATTCGCAATCCCATGCTGTTCAAGGCCGGCGGATTTCTCGTCGGCAAGACGGCGGAGGCCGCGGGCTTCACCTTGGGCAATATGGCGATGCTGTCCCTGCTCAAGGGGCGCAGCGACCAATGGACTTGGGGACATTTCGGCAAGGAATTCGGCACGATGTTGGTGACCTTCATGCTCCTGCACGGCGCGGGAGCGGCGCTCCAAGGATTGGGCCGTTCCAGCAAGGGGGCGGTCGCCCGCGCCGAGGCCGATCTCGCCCGGGCGCTCGAATCCGGGTCCGGGGTGTCTTCCGCCGTCTCTCGGCTCCGTCTCGCGCGCGGGGTCGAATCGGTGTCGACCTCCGGCATCACCGCCTGGGGCGTGCGCGTTTCGGCCTTCACGGGCTCGGATTACTTCAACGAAGCAATAGGCTTGAAAGACCCGGAGCCAGGCATTCCCTTCGGCGTCCGTCTTTTCAGCAGCGCGGTCATGGATGCGCAGATGATCGTCGCCGGGAAAAGCATCGATGCCCTTAGCGGAGGGCGTCTCGGCAAGCTGGAAAAGGCGACGCAGGAGAAATATTTCGAACATCAAGTCGGCTATGAAACCGAGCGACTACTGCCCCTGGTCGAAGGATTGGGTCTCGATGCGAAATCCCCCGCGGGCCGCCAAGTTTTGCAGGGCCTATTGACGGCGCGTTTGAACGGGGAAAGCCTAGTCGATTTGCAGGGGCGCACCAGTCCCGAGGAGAGGGCCGCTTACGAAAAAGCCGTTTCGGAGCATTGGGGCTTGGATCCGAAGAGCGCGGAGGGCCAACAGGCCTTGGCTCAATTATTGGGCTATGGGCAATCGCATCCCTTCGCCGCCGGTGGTCGACCCTTGTCCGCCGCCGAGGTTGTGGAACTGACCGGCAAGCTCGATGCCGAGGGCTCGCGGTTACTGCTCGCGGCGGGGATCGAGCGAGGCCCGCATTTCGAATCCCTGCGCCGGGGCCTTCTCGGTTTCGCCTTGCAAACGGGGATGGAAGTCTCCCAACTCGGCGTCTACGCCAAGCAAGCCACTGCTTTGAAAGCGCCGCTGCGCGGCTTGGCCGAGCAGCTGTTGGGACAAGACGGCGCCAAAACTCCGGAAGGCCAAAACCTGATGGGCGAGCTTGCTGTCTATGCGATGCTCCGCGCCTCGGCTCCGGAGAAATTGGCGGAAACGCTCGAGGGCTTGGGCAACAAAGAGTGGGGCGCCGATGTGCGGGCGGAACTGCGGGGCCGAGCCGAGGCCTTGTTCGGGAAAGGCGGCGAAGAGACGCCTTCCGGACGAGAATGGATGACCCGATTGTTTTTGCGCGGTCTCTACGGCAGCGAGCAGCCGAGCGAGATCCTTCCCGCCCTGCAGGCGGGAGTGGAGGCGGGGCGCGAGCTGGCGAGCCTGGCCGACGTCGCGAGTTTGGCACGCCCGAAGGAGCGCCTAGCCTTGGCGATCTGGGCCCTGGAACGCGGCGTCGACGCGGAAGTGCTCAAGGGAACGACGACGATGGTTCTCAAGGGGCAAATCGAGTTTCGGGTCGAGCAAGGACGGATCCGGGTCTTCGAGGTTCCGAAGGAACAGCAGGCGGCGAAGGCCTCCGAAGTGCGGGATCGCTTGCCGGAATTGCCTTCGGAATTACTGCGCGAGGACCGAGCGGCCACCGCAAGGGCCGGCGAGGAAATCCTCCCGGTGACGGAAGACATGATCGTTTCCGACGAGCCGAAAGTCGCCGATTCCGACGCGACAAAACCTGGAAAAAAGATCAAGCCCATCGAGACCACGGTTGCGGGCAAAAGAAAGACGGTCGAAGCCCTCGCGGCGCGCAAGGGAATGACATCCAAGCCTTCCGCGGAAGTTCCTATCGTTCTGGATGCCAAGGAAGGAATGACGGTTCTTCCGCGCGTTGAAGGACCTATCCCCGATGTGGAATTGCGCGTGGGAGAGGAGCGGTTAAAACTTTCTTTCGAGGCGGGAGACGTCATCCCCTTGGAGGAAAAGGCCGGGAAACTCAACTTCGGCGCCGAGGTTAAAGAGGCCAAAGGCGAAATCGCGGTGCTGCGAAACGAGCATGGCGAACTCGCCTTTTATTTCCGCACAGTAGGGGAGGCTAAAGGGCAGGAACTTCAACCGGGCGACAAATTGCGCGTGGGAGACGTGGAGTTTCTTTGGGAAGGACCGCAGAACCGACCGAAACCCGAGTTGAAATCGGTGCCCTTGGAGCCGACTAAAAACGAAGGGCTTCCCAAGGCGGACAAACCACCCACCCTGCAAGGCAAGATCGGTCTCTCGGAGACCGAGATCAGCGCCCATGCCTTTTTGGATTTTTATTTTGGCGAGGAAGGTTCCATCAAGACTCTCGATGCTTTCGTGGCGAGAAGCCAGGGTTCGGAACGCAATTCTTGGGTCGATGCTGCGGTCGATTTTCGCAGGACTTTGGGAAGTTTCCAGACCAAGGTCGCAGAATATGATGCCTTGGAAAAGGATTTCGACCTACATCGAGCCAATTTCCTTGATGCCAAAGGGAAAGATCCCGAGAAGGCCAAGGAATCGGCCCATCTTGCCGAGGAAGCCCTCAAGGCCCGCGGAGAATTGGAGCTGGAGATCGCTCGCGATCTCAAGGCCCTTACCAAGGAGCCTTATAATCAGCTTGAGTTGCAGTACAATGCCCGCGTCTCGAAGGCGGAGAAGGAAGCAATTCCCTTGGACTTCGCCTTGGCCGCCGCAGAGGTGGAAGCCGCGATCGCCTCGCGGGGCACCGACGAGAAGCAAGCGCTGCATTATCAGCTGGTCTTTACGCCGCTCGGCGAGATCTCCGAGAATCACTACGACTATGAATTCAACCGATTGCCGCTGGGAGAGTTAGCCCATGCCGAGGTCCACGTTACCCGTTGGGAAGTAGCCGAACGCACCCTCCAGCAGATGGTCGATGAAGGCGTGCTGAAACCGGAACAGTTGCCCGATTTCGAGGCCCTGCGCGCCGGCGGCGCCAAGGAATTCGAAGTCTCCGCGGAGATTCCCGGCTCCGGGAAAATGCGGGTTGTCTTTCATTTCGAAGGCAAGGTCGAGGAGCCTTCTGGCGCTACGCCCTCGGAAGGCGGCAAATCGGGGGGCCTTGGATTGACGGGGGCCCTACTTGGTCTGACGACCCTACTCACCCCGGAAATCGCCCGGGCCTCCGATGGCGCGGCTGGCGGCGGCGATGCCAGCCTTTTGCCTTGGGTCTTGGGAGTGGGAGCCGCCTTGCTCACCGCCGCGGGCGGGGCTTACCTTTGGGCCAAGGCCCGTCCCGAATCCAAGACTTCGGAGCAGGACGGGGACGCGCTGCGGAAACGCCGCTCTTCCGCGGCGGATAAAATTTCCGAAAGCAAACCTCTGACCCAGGGCCCGGTGAAGATTCCCACCGGAAAGGGCGTCGGGGGTGATTTGCTCAGCTTTTTGGGAGACCGGCCCTCCTTGGTGGATCGAGCGCCGGTTCCCGGAATCGACCGAAAAGAAATGCGCCGTCTCGAATCCATCTTCGAAAAGGGCGGCGACCTGATGGAAATGGAATTGCCCGACGGATCGAAATTGACGCGGTTGGTGGAATTGGTGACCGGGGCCGCGACCATGAATGCCATGCCGGTGGGCGAAGAGGTGGTCCAGTTTTTCAAGCAGTGGAAGAAGGAAAACGGCTTCCGGCCCGTCGATGCCTTGACCGCGCGGCGAGCCTGGAAAGAACTGAATCAGCGTGCCAAGAAGGCGGGGATTCAAATCGAATTCGGCGGCCCTACGGTCAAGGGCCGCGCTATCGATCCGAAAGAGCTCCAAGAGAAGATCGACTATCAAGGGGCCCCCATCGCCTATCTCAACGAGTTAATGAAGCTGCTTCCCGATTCGATGCTCAACAATCCTCGCCTCAAGCACTTGTACCTCGATACCGGAAGGCAGGGTGCGGGGGAACTCAGCTGGCCTTCCGCGGTTCGCGCCGTTATCTCGCGGCGTTGTTTTTCCATGAAATCGGGCACTCCACGGCCGAGCGATATAAACCGGGAGCGGCGGGTGATCCGACGATTCCGGGCGGGATTCGAGACCAGATGGCCAAGTCGGTTGAAATTCTTTCTCGCAAAAAAGCGATGCTCGGCTTGGACTGGTCCCTGGGCGCGGAGGATAGGGCGGCCTATCAAACCGGGTCCATCACCGAGTTTCTCGCCGAGTTGAACTTGATGTACGTCACCGCCGGCCCCAAGCTCCGCGCCCATATCGAGTCCTTTCCGGAGGGAAGTCCTGAGCGTCAGGCCTGGGATTTCGCCTATGGCGAGATGAAGTCGCGGATTTTCGAGGGAATCGAGTACGGTTACGACGCGGATTATCGGCCGGCGGCTTCCGTGAAAAGCGCCAAACCGGCAGGGAAAAAGGCGGAAGTTCCCGCACCGGAAAAAACCGAGATACTGCCCGTCCAAATCAACACTCCCCCGCCTAAGCCGGTGATCGGTACCGTTGAGATGGCCTTGGCCGACAACGCTCCCGGCGCGGGCCGCAAGGGCAAGGCCGGAAAATCCCAAGGCACCGAGGAATACGGCACCTTCTCCGTCATCACCGACGAGGGAACGGGTTATCACAAGGATCACAATGAAGACGGCTATGTCCTAGGTCGCAATTGGGGCTTGGTATTGGACGGCATGGGGGGGATGGGTTCGGGCGACAAGGCCAGCGAGATCGCCGGCAAGAAATTCGCCGAAGAGATGTCGGCCCATGGAGACTTGCTGAGAGCTACCCTCGCCGCGGGCCGGGCCATCAATGAAAGCCCCTACCACAGCGGGGGCACGACTTCCGTCGCCCATCAAATCGTGAAGCGAGCGGACGGCACTTACGTCGCGAAACTGGTCGTCACCGGCGACGCCGCGGCGATTTTATTCCGCCGCGATGCGAACGGGAAGTACGTCTATGATCCGAAACTGCGTACCGAAGAACAATCCCAAGCGGCTTTGTTAAGGAAGGCGGGAAGGATCACCAACACTCTTCAGGCGCGCGCCTCGGATATCGCCAATGTCGTCACGGGCGGCTTGGGCTTGGGCCGCGAAGCGAAGCCGGATACTTACGAATACGAGATTCGCAAGGGAGATTATCTACTCTCTTTTTCCGATGGCATCGGCGACAACGTCAGCGGCGAGGAGTTGGCGAGGATACTGAACAATTCGCGTTCGGCAGGAGAAGTCCAGGATAAGATTTCGGATTTGGTGCACTGGAAAATGGAAAAGTTGGCGAAGGCTCGGGCGGTGGCGAAAGGTCGATCGCAAGAAGGGGTCATGGTGGATAGTTTCGTGGATTCCGAGGACAGGTTTCACTGGAGAGTGGAGCTCAACGACATGCCGGGCTACACCATCGACGAAAAGGGCCACGTTTACGATTCCGCCGGCAAGATGGTCGATCATTACAAGTCGGACAACCTGACGATCCATGTCTATTCCCATGACGTCTTGGAACCGCCCGCGGGACGGGCTTCCGAAGTGACGGTCACCATGCCGGTCGTCGACATTGCCGATCAGAAAACCTTGATTCTACAATTGCCCAAAGTGGAGCCGCGCTGGACTTCGAACGGCGAATGGGTTTTGCCCAAAGGATTTCGTTCCACCACGATCGGCAGCGATCGCAGCAAGGGAGCCCAAATTTTGATGCCGGATCCCTTGGTGTCTCGGCAGCATGCGGAAATTTTCGAATCGGAAGGGGAGTTGTGGATACGGGACAAAGGTTCCCTGAACGGCACTTTCGTCGATGGCAAAAGGCTCAGCGGTGAAGAAGCCCATGTCCTGGATTCGGGGACCCTCGTGAGTTTCGGGGGCCGCAGCTACCAATTCGACGTCGTTGGCGACCAGGCCAAACTGACCCCGGTTCTGGCGGTGAGTCCCGGTCAAGGGACCGTTAACTTTGGGGGAATCACCCTCTTGGAGGGTGATCCCGGGGTCTATTTCATCCGCAATGAGGGAAAAGGCCCGGTTCAGGTCGATGGGGCTTCCTTGGAAGCGAACGGACAGGCCTACCGGATTCGCGACCGGGAAAGCGTGAAACTGGGCCAGCAGAATTTTATCTTTCGAATCCAGTAATTGTCCCAAAACTCAAAAAATTCCCCCCAATCTCCATCACAGGGCACGGAACTTGCTTTCTCTTCAAACGCTTAGTCTGGGGGCCCGGATAGGGGTCTGTGGTCTCCAGTGACTCATCCATTTGCGCCCACACAGCGTGAGGGTGGCGACGGGGGACACCAGATGGAAAAGGCTTTCGGTAAATCCGAGACCAATGCGCAATTTTTTTATGATTTGCTCCACGGCGATGCCGAGGGTCTTCCCGACGAGAAGATCGACGGTGCCCAGCCCGAGCCCATGGCCGATGCGGCGCTTTTGCCGAAGGCCAACGCAACCAACAAAGCCGACGGCAAGATCCAGGGCCATGAGGCCGTCTCCCTAGCCTTCAACCGAATCACCAAGTATTACCCGAAGATCAGCGAACATTTTCAGGCCTTAGGCCTCGATTTGTCGGCGATGCTGGGCCCTGACGGGGCGATCAAGGCCGATTTTGCGGCCAAAATTAAAGACCAGTTGCTGGGCAAGGATTCGGCGACTCCGAAAAAGGCCCTGTCTTTCCAATCCGCCCAGCTCTTCGTCGCCGAGCGCGAGCAGCTCTCGCTGCGCGACCCCGCGTATGCGGATAAATTCAAGGCCTTCATGGACTTGCCCGAGGGCGATCGCGACGCGCAGCTGAAAAAATTCTACGAGGATTCGAAAAATGTCGGGAAATTGGTCCGCTGGGCCTTTCGTTTTTCCGAGTTTTCTCTCCTTCCCCTCAAGGACCAGGTCGAGGTCTTCAAACAAAACGGGTTCGATGAAGCGGTGGTGAAATCGGAATTGGGGTCGCTTTGGCAAGGTCGCGGGTTGCCAAAATTGGTGGCGCAAGCGGCCTTGTTGAAGGGTCTTGAACTGGAAGAACAGGCCAAGACCCTAGAGGGAGACGCGGCCCAGAAAAAGAGCCAAGAAGCGCGGATGCTTTTTCGCGCGGCGGTGGAGCTCGACAACAAAAATCCACTCGCGCGTCGACGTCTCTCGACCTACCTGCTGCGCGAGGGCAAGATGGAAAGCGCCAGCGATCACTTGGCGGAAGCGGTCAAGAATGAGACCGAACTGCGTTATATGGTTGAGATCGTCCAAGGTTTGGAGATCGGCGACAAAAGGCTGCTCAACGGCCATGGCGATCCTTGGGCCTTCGTCGCCGACAATCTGATTTCTGTCCAGCGCCATGGCGATGCCGCCGCTGTCTATCACGAGGCCGCGAGGGCGGCGACGGCGCGCGGCGAACATGTGGCTTCGATCGCCTTCACCGAGAAAGAGCTGCGCGTCGACGAGACCGGGAAACCCTACGCGCTGACTTTCACCGCCGAACAAAATCCCGTCGCGATGGCCTTTTATAAGGCCCTCGTCGCTCAAGGACTGCCATCGGGACTCCTCGACGGGCAGGACCCCGCGGCCCAGGACGGCATCGACCGCAAGATCACTCCCAATGAGATTTTTGCTTACCTGGATTCTCATTGGAAAGAAGACCGGGTGCAGCTGGCCTTGAAGTCGATCAATTTCCCGGCCTTGCCATGGGAAAACCCTGGCGCGAAGCCGGCCTATGTCGATGCCGCCTTCGAAAAGCTGAGTTTCGCTGGCAAGATGGCCGCCTCTCACCAATACGAGGTTGGCGAGCTTCAAAAAAAACAGCCTCTGGAATTGGAAGTGATCGAGAAGCGTCTGCGTCTCGCCGCTTTCTACGAGCCGAATCGGTCCGAGCGCCACCGGACCCTCGGCGATTTTTACCTGTCGCGGAAAAATTATCCCAAGGCGGTGACGGCCTTCCAAGCGGCGGACGTCGCGGCGGGCGGTACCGACGTGTCGATCAAGACCTCCTTGGGGCATGCCTTGTATGGCAAGGGAGATTTCAAGGCTGCGCGGGACATGTATTCCTTAGGCTTGGAGAAAAATCCGAAAGATCCCGAGCTGCTGAAGTTCCGTTTCGAAACGAATCAAAAATACACGGCCACCCTGGACAAGACCAAGGACGCCGAGGCCTTGAAGACGGCGCAGGCGGAATTGAACGCCGACGGCGGGATGATTCTCGCCCTGGGATCCGGCAAGGAAAAAGCCAAGCTAGCCGATCTCGAAAAGCTTTTAGGACAGCTGCATGACGGAGACGTCGACAAGGCGAGGGTGATCGCCGGCATGGCCGGAGTCGAAACAGACGCGGGCACCGGCATTTCGAAGAAGGATGCGATCGCGGCGGTCGAGGGCTTGGCCGAAAATTATCTCAGTCTGGCCGACCAATCCTATAAAGACCCGAAGGACATCGAGATGGTGCGCGGCGAACTCAACGGCCTCGCCGCCGAATCCTTCTCGGTTCTCTCGCGCTTCGCCGCGGCGGATTCCGATCCCGAAATCCAGCGCATGGCCAAGGTCTACGAAGGCTACGCCCTCGTCGCCCAAGGCAAGATCGACGAAGCCGTCGCCTTGCTGAAGCCCTTGCGAAAAATCCCCCAAGCCGATCGCATCTTGGGCAAGATTGAAAAGGGGCAACTGCGCCTTGTCAATCTCTCGGCCGTCGAGGCTTGGGAAGTCTACAACAAGGACATGGAACGGGCCGAGACGGACTCGGCCAAGGGCTGGGCCTCGGGAACCAGCGTCGACAGCGTCGCCAAAAAATGGACGAAGGAACGCGCCATCGCGACGGCGGTGAAGGAGAAATTGAGCGGCGGCGAAGCCGACACCATCGAGGGCGCCTTGAAGCTGGTCGCGGATTCCGGAGACGCCGACGCCAAGGAGCGCGCGAAATATTACTTGAGCACCGAGAGCCGCGCCAACGGCACCGGTCCCATCGGCGACCTCATCGCCTATGTCGGAGTTCTGCCCGCCTCGGCTTCCGACGCCCAACGCATCCTGGACAAAGCTTTTGACATCGAAGCCAAGAAGGGCGCCGTGGAGTCGTCCTTCGCGATGTACGCCATCATTCAGGCGGCCTCTCCGGAAGCGGAGATGAAGAAAAAAGCCCAGATCGGAATGGATGCCCTGCAGGGCAAGGCCGGCTTTGGTCGCTCGGTGGAGAAATTTTTCGCGGCCAGCAGCGGCTCCGGCCTGGCGGTGGACGTCGGGTTGATGTTCCTCGCGGCCGGCCTGGGCAACCTGGCGAAGCTGCGGATGCTGGCCAAGCTTGAGAACATGGGCGTCAACGGATACAAGGCGGTGGCCATCGCGAACGCTATCGGTATCGGGACCGAAGCGACGGCCTTGTGGGGCGCGAACACCGTGAAGGCGGCGATGATCAGCGATCCGAGCAAGGTTTTTTCGGCGGACCATCTGCTGAAAAGCTACGGGTCCACCCTCCTGATGATCGGAGGACTGAAGGGCTTCGGCAAATTGGGCGAAGGTCTTGGACCGCGCGCGGCGAAGAGCCTCGGTTTGGTGACCGAGACCGGCGCCAGCCTCACCAAGGGCGGCAAGGTTCTCGTTTGGGGCATAGGCCAGGCCAGCGGCTTGGGCGGCATGATCGCGACCAGCCACGCCAATCAGGCTCTGGGACTCACTCCCAAACCCATCGGCGGCTGGAAAGAAGGCTTGGTTCACGACGTTTTCGGTTACGTCCAATTCGCCATCGCCCACAAGGTCGCGGACGGCGTGGTCAAGGGCAAGATGACCCAGGTTTCGCAAGTTCAGCACACGGAGATCGCTTTTCGAGAGGCGGTTTTAGTCGCCCGTGGCCAGGCCGAAACCTTGGGCTTCAAGGCGGAACGCTTCGAGATCAAGGCGGGTAAAGACGGGAAGCTCACGGCGAATGGCAAGGACCTCGAAGCCTTGGATCCAGCGGTAAAAGCCGCCATCGAAGCCGGCCTTAAAAAGGGCAAAGGCGACAAGGTCGAGGATCAAGTGGTTTTTCTCGAAAGCCCGGAACGCAAGCTCATGGTCGGTCTCTTGGTCCAGGCGTCGCTCAATCGACCGGGTTTTGCGGGCGCGAAGCTCACCAAGCTTTTGGCCGCGAAGGATTTCGCGAAGGCCAACGAATATTTGAAGGAATTCCAATTGCCCCTGCACTTCGATGCTCAAGGGCAGCTCGTTGCGGGCGAAAAGGGCGAGCCCTCGCCTCACGAATCCTTGGGAATCGTTCCTTCGGGCGATACTCAAGCGGAAGGGGACAAAGGCAAGGCGAAATCCAAAAAATCGGGGACGGAAGAGATCCCTTTCGCCGACGATGCGGATGTCATCCTTGTCGAGGATGGCATGTCATCAGAGCCGCAAACATTGGCGGCTCGCAAAGGAAAGCAACCTCCGCCCAAGAAAAATCCGCCAGCGAAAGTCGAGGTCTCCGCCGTCAAGCCTTTGGGCGCCACCGCGGCCATTCCCGCTGGGCTTCGCATCGCGATGGCGATCAACGGCGAAGGCAATCCCTTCGAAGTTCCCTTCAACGAATCTGGCATCGCTTTATTGGACAAGAACGGGAAAATTATTTCCGCGAGCGAGAGCGCCAAGGTTCCCCACGCCGAAATCCAAATGACGGTGACGGATCGGGGCGAAGTCCACTATCAGGTGCGGGCCGTCGGGTCCGAGAAACTGCAGACCATGGATTCCAAGGGCAAGGTCGAGGAAGTGACCGCGACCTACCGACCCCTGCAGGAAGGCGATGTCCTGCGCATCGGCGGCAACGAATACAGCTGGCACAGTCCGCGGAGCCGGGAAGCCTTGGGTATCAAGGCCAAAGCCATCACCCAATTCGACGGCCGTGTCTACCTCGAGGATGTTTCAGCCATCGAGGAGAGGACGACTTGGGCCAGGACCTTCATTCAAGGTCAGGAAAAGACTTACGTGGAACGCGAAAGCATCTTCAACGATGCCGCCAACGAATTCGCGAAACGGGTCGCGAAGGATCCCCGGATGAGCCGTCTCGAGTTCCGCGAGGCCTTCGTCGAGCATTGCAATCAATTGCTAAAAACGCTGCGCCCCCTCGTCGATCGCGCGCCCGCCAACAAGCGTTCGGACCTAGCCTACGGATTTCTTCGCCAGATCATTGATGGCCAAATCAGCATGGGCGACGCGAAGGCCTTGGTGAAAAGCGTGGAATCCGGGAATTTGGTGGTCGCCGCAGCCACGATCGAAGCGGGGAAAAAGTACAATTACGAGTTGATTCCGGCGATCAAGGGCGTTCCCATTCCCAAGGGTGGTGGAATGTTGGAAGGGCTCAAGAGCGCTTTCGCCCTGGATTTTGCGGCTCGAAACTATCAGGTGGCCCAGATCGGGGAGGCCACCCTTCAGTTGCGCCTCGGGATGGCCGTGGGCGGAAAACCGGCGGCTTGCACGGTCACGAATAAGGGCGATAAGGGCGTGGTCGAGATCTATGATTCCTCGACGGATACCTTCAAACCGATCCCACCTCGAGGCGAAGCGGTTTTGCAAGATGGCGCGATTTTGCGGGTGGGGGGCAAAAATTATATCTGGCGGAGCCCGGAGGCCTTGACCCGCGAATCTCTTCTCCGGCTAGAAATTCTTTCCGAACGGGAATCCCTGATCGGGAAACGCGCCTCGGTTTCAAACAGTTTCGAGATCACGGGAGGAAAAACCACTCATCCCGAGAATTTGGAGAAACTGGAACAAGATTTTCGCGACCAGATGGCCGAGGGCGGCCGGGACGCCGATGGCGTCCAGGGTTACTCCGAAGAGGTGGCGCATTTGGCCTTGGGCGGCACGGAATTCGCCGGCCCCGCCCGCTTGGCCCTGGCGGGAAAGATCAATGCGCAAGAATATCGTCAGGCCCAAACCGAGCTTGGGAAAAAAATGGTGGAGGAACATCGGGAACCCTTGGCTGAGGTCGACACCTTCCTGAGCTCGCTCCCCCTGGAAACCACCCTTGAGCACCGCTTCGCCGAGCTCAAGGGAGAGCATGGAGAGTGGATCGCCAATCCCCATACCCGCCTGAAGGATCCCGCCGATATCGCGCCGAAGCTTTCGCGCCGCGGTTGGAGCGACCTGGGCCCCTTGACCGACGTCGCCGGGGCCCGTGTGGTTGTTCGCAGCACCAACGATGTATTGCCCATCGTCGAGGCCATCGAGAAGGAATACAAGGTTCGGGATCAAGTCGCCGGGGATGGCACGATGGAGATGGACATCATCGGCGAAGAGACCACCGACGGCAAGGAACTGATGGAAGTGACCCTGAGGCCCGACAAGGATCATCCGGATCGCCTGACCATTGGCACTTCCTCGGGATATCGCGCCATGCATGTCGTGGTCGAGGTGGACGGCAAGCCCGTGGAAATCCAGATCCAGACGGAAGCCATCTATCAATGGGGCAAGATTCAGCACAGCCTCGTCTATAAGAACAAAAATCTGCCGAAAGACACCTTGGACGAGCTCAACGTCTTTTGCCGGGACACGGCCAAGTACCTCACCGACCTGGAAAACGGCCCCGACGGCGCCCATCGGCCCGGACTCCCGCTGGTTTCGAAAAACCTGAAGCCCGAACTCCGGGCGGAAATCATGGCTGACCTGAAAAAGATGGATGCCCTCATGGATCGCTATGAGCAATTGGCCAGCGACCCGGGTCATCACAATACGAAGGTATTAATGAGGCCTCCGTCGCTGCCTCCGTCGAAAGCAGCGCCCGCGGCCGCCGAGGGGGACACCAAAATCGAGGGTCCAGGTCCAAAGGTTGGCTCAGGGCGGATTCCGGCTAGGCGGGCGGCGGCGCAAGCGCTTGCGGGGTCGAAGGGCATTCCAGGTGTTCCTGGCATCGCATCCGCGGACGCCCCAAAGTTCTTTGAGGTCGCAAAGTTAAAAGCTCCCAGCGGCGAGATCTTTGTTCTCCCCCGTAATAAAGCCGTCGTCACGATCGGGAGTAAAGAAGGGGAGGTCGACGTCGACATCGGTAGGAAGGCGACGAATGTCGCTCCGATTCACGCCGAGATCGTGAAAGACGCCGATGGAACCTATCATCTCCGCCCCATCGACGGCCAAGACGTCTTCGTCTTTGAAAAAGGTGGCTACCGACGCTTGAAAACGACGCCCAAGGGGGAGACCTACCCGCTTAAGATCGGTGATCGAATCAAGATCGGTTCTTGGGAATTCACCTGGAAAATCGACAGGCCGCCGCCTCTTCCCCCGCCCGCCCCGAAGGATCTTCCCTTGCCTTCTTCGGCGCGACTCGTCTCCGAAGCGGGTTACCGTCGGTTTCAGGAGCGCGGTCAGAACCTAGGGCGCGAGCTCGTTCGCCAAGTGGAAGCTAGCGATGCCGTCCTGAGCGGGGAATCCGAAAATTGGAACAGCAGTTTCGCCAATGGAGTCATTCCCGACCGCGGTCATGTCCCGATCCGCACTTCGTGGAAGCACCTAAGCCGCGCGGAATTCGAAACCGCACGTGACGCCGGAACTCTGAAAGACACGCCAGCCTCGGAATATAGCGTCCAAATTTTCGGGGAGCAAAGAAAGGCGGATGTCGAGGCTCGCTTAAGAAAGGAATACGGTTCGCGGCTACAAAAGTTAAGCGCTCCAGACGGGAAAACCTCCGTCTACCTCCTTCGCAACGAGCGGGGAGAGGCTCAGGTGAAGATCCTCATCCAATCCAAGGAATTCAAGGTTTACACCACGAAGCAAGCCCGCGAGATTTATTCGGGATTCGTCAAGGAACAGCTGCCGGTCATCCTGGAATGGGCCAAGGAGCCGGGCTTCCGAGGCAATTATGCCTTCCGCATTTTGGAGATGATCGGCGTCTCCGCCGACGGCAAGGGCGGAAGCCGTTTCGGCACCCGCATCGAGAAGGAGCTGAGGATACTCGAAGGGGCCAGCGATCCGGTGTCCAAGCGCCGCGCGGAGGAAGAACTG
>JAIOPF010000234.1 GCA_021414045.1 Deltaproteobacteria bacterium
TTGGACAGATATAAAGTCTCAATGCCCGCCGATTTGAGATGGCGGATGGCCAAAAGACTCATTTTGCCGGCGCCGAGGATCAAGGCTTTCTTTCCGCTCAGGTCTCCGAAAATCTGCTTCGCCAAAACCACCGCCGCATAGCTGATCGAGACGGAGTGCGAGCCAATCAAGGTTTCGGTACGTAATTTTTTGGCGGCGAAGAAGGCGCGGTGAAAATACTTATTTAACAGGGTGCCAGTGGTGCCAGCCTCCCCGGCCAAGCGGTAGGCTTCTTTCATCTGTCCCAAGATCTGCGGCTCGCCGACAATCATCGAATCGAGGCTGGAACTGACCCGGAAGCCATGACGGATGGCCTGCTCGCCTTCGAAAAAATAGGTGTGTTGCTCGAAGGTTTGCGGCGGGACCTCTTGAAATTCCGAGATAAAACGAGCGAGCTGCTGGCGGGCTTGTTGCGGATGTCGCGAGGCGCCGTAGACCTCGACGCGGTTGCAGGTGAAAACCGCGAGCACTTCCTCGACGTGGGGCAAGGCATTGGCCTGGGTCAAAAAATCGCCGAGCTTGGCCTCGGGGATCGCAAAACGCTCCCGAACGGCGACCGGTGCCGACTTGTGATTCAGACCTAGGACAAAAAGCTGCATCAGTTGTGCCTTACTCCTAGAAAAGTGAAAACAATTACAACAAAACCCAGTAGGGATAGCAAGATCCCCCGCCTCCCCCGCCAACCGGCGGAGATTCGGGCCTGGAGAAACAGAGCGTAGATCAGCCAGGCTATGATCGACCAAAGTTGGCGAGCGTCCTCAAAAAAATAGAAACCCGTCACCGATTTCGCCCAAGCCGCCCCTGTGATGATCCCGCCGCTTAGCAGAATAAAGCCAAGGGTCAAGGCCTTGGCATGGATTTGTTCCACCGAATCCAGGCTAGGCAGGCGCAAAAACATCTTGGGAGACACTTTATATTTCAACTGGAACTCTTCGACAATAAAAAGGATTCCTAGCACAAAGCTGACCGCGAACAGGGCAAAGGCCAGGAAGCTGAAAATGATATGAATGCTGCCCCAAGGGCTGTGCATGATGGCTCGGCCCGGATCATAATTTTCCGAAGAAAACCAAGCCAGTAAGTAGAAAACCGAGATGAGGGGCAAAATAAAGGCCCCCACCATCGCAAAACGGTAGCGGAGATTGAGCAATAGAAAGGCCGCGGCGACCACCCAGGCGCTGAAGGCGTAACTGGAAAAACTGTCGGTCAAAAAGGGGTAGCCGTTTTTGGCGAAAAGAAAGCCCAAAAGCACCGTCTCGAGCAGCCAAGACAGCAGGGTAAAACGAATCGCGTATTTGGCAATGGCGGCGCCGGTGAAGACCAGCTGCAAAAGATAGAGCATCCCCGCGGTGAGGTAGAGCCCCAAAGTCATGATGAAAAGGTAGCGATTCATGGCGCGCCTGGGAGCCCTAGTCAAAAAGACCTTTTAAATCAATCGGTAAAGCGAGCCACCGAATGCCAGCCTCGGATCAGGCGCCGCTTGAGCCTGGGACCGGCCCCCTTGGCCTGGCGCAGCCAGCGCGGCAGGGCCCTTTGCAAGCGTCTTCGCAAGTAAATCGGCCAATCCGATACCGTCCCCCGCCCCCAAAAGGCCACCGAGACTCCCGAAACTTCGAGGCCAGGAGGCAAAAAGGCCGTGCCTTCGCGTTCCGAGACCAAGGAAGTCGCCCAGACTTTTTGCCCCCGCGCCCAAGCCAAAAGCTGCCTACGTCTTGTCCCAACCTTTTCGGCCACGAAGACCCACTGAACCTGGGCCAGGTCGGAACGGCGCACTTCGCGATCCCAGTGACGGATTTCCCGGTTCGCCACCATCAGCTCGATCTCCTTGGGCAGGCTCCCCGTTCCGATCAAGCGCACTTCGGCCCCCGCCTTCACTAAGGCGAAAAGGCAACGCACGGCCAGGGGACCCACGCCCGCCACCAAGACTTTTTGCTTCGAAAAATCGACGATCAGGGGAAGGCTCATGTTTCCTTCCCAAGTTGGACCCTAGGATCGAGGAAGGCGTAGAAAAAGTCCGTCAGCATGTTGACCGCGATGAAGGTGAAGGCGATGGTCAAGACGCAGCCCTGCACCACGGGATAATCCCGCCGCTCGATTCCGCTCAGCAGCAGACTGCCGATGCCAGGCCAATTGAAGATTTTCTCGGTGACCACCGTGCCCGCGAGCAAGGCGCCGAACTGCAAGCCGATGATGGTCACGACGGGAATCAAGGCCGAGCGGAAGGCGTGCTTGAACAAGACCTTCCCTTCGCTCAAGCCCTTGGCCCGCGCCGTGCGCACGTAATCGGCCCGCATCACTTCCAGCATCGAGGCGCGGGTCATGCGCGACAAAATGGCGGCCAATGCGGTGCCCAAGGTGAAGGCGGGCAGGATCATCGAAAGCAGCCCCTGATCGCCGGAGACGGGCAACCAGCCTAGCTTAATCGAGAAAATCAAGATCAGCAGCGGACCCAAATAAAAATGCGGGATGGAGATCCCCAACAAGGCGAAAAACATCGCGCTGTTGTCGACGGCTCCGTCCCTTCGTATCGCCGAGATCAACCCCAAGGGGATGGCGAGCGAAATGGCGATGAACATGGCGACGATCGAAAGCTTGAAAGTCGCGGGAAATTTCTCGCGGATCAGTTGGGTGACGGGTTTATTGTCATAGAGCGATTCGCCGAGGTTCCCCTTCAGGAGATCCGAAACGAAAAAACTGTGCTGCACCCACAATGAGCGGTCGAGCTTGAGCGCGTGAGTCATATGCGCGCGGTCGGCCGTCATTGCGCGCTCCCCCAAGATCACGTCGACCGGATCGCCCGGGATCACGTGGATCAGGAGAAAAACGAGGCTCACCACCACATAGAGCGTGGGGATGAGGAACAAGAGGCGTTTAAAAATGTAGTTTCGCATCGCTGAGCTTCGCCGGCGGCTGAGATTCGATTTTTGTGCGCAAAAGTCCCACCAAGGAGGCATCGGGCCTCAAAGCATAGCCTT
>JAIOPF010000056.1 GCA_021414045.1 Deltaproteobacteria bacterium
TGACCTCTCTCGGGCCCACCACGACCAAGCGGTCGGTCGAAACGGTCGTCGCGGCGAAAGATCAACAGACCATCGTCATCGGCGGTTTGATCGACGACAAGGTGACCATCACGAACACGAAGGTCCCCTTCTTGGGCGATATTCCGATTTTCGGGAATCTCTTCCGGAACAAAAAGACCACCAAGGCCAAGACCAATATTCTCGTCTTCCTGCGACCCTTCATCATTCGCGATTCAAAGGATTTCCTGAAGATCCTTCAGAAGAAGGTCGAAGAGCGCAACATGTTCATCTCGCAGAATTACGGCAAGGGTCAGCAAAAGATCATCCGCCAATCGATCCGCAACCATGCCGCGGACTTGCTGGAGTTCCGCAAGGATATCCAAAGGGTGGATTGGGACTTCCAGAACGATACCGGAACGAAGGTCGTTCCCGCCGGCAGCACTTCATCGTCGGGAGGGAAGGCCTCGGGAGACTCTTCGCAGCTGACCGAACATGAACAGCAGCTACTGCAGGCGGCTCAATCCAACGATGCCCGATAAGGCGAGGGGATTTCGTTCCTTTCCTCTTGGACGATTTCGATAGATCCGATTTTCTAATCGTCCGTATGGCTTGGGTATTGGCCTTGCTTTCGGCGTCGCCGCTTATGCTAAGATATCCCTAAAAATTCATGACGGAGTGACGGGTATGCTCGATAAAAGTTTAGGGAACATCCTGCTCGAAAATACCGCCCTTACCGAAGCCCAGCTCGAAGAGGGGCTATTGGTCCAGCGCGAAAAGGGGATTCGGCTCGGAGAGGCCTTGATTCAGCTGCGTTTTTTGAGGTCCGAGGACATCCTCAAGGCGATCAGCATCCAGCTCGGCATTCCCTATCTCAGCTCGATTAAACCCGAGGATATTCCTTCCGACGCTTTCAGCCCGGTTCCCATCAATTTCGCCAAGAAAAACGAACTGATCCCCTTGGCCAAGTATCCCGACCATGTCGATGTGGCCATCGCCGATCCTTGCAATATTCCGGCATTGGACGATCTCAGGCTCATCTATGGGACTAGCGTTCGGCCCATGATCGCCGGCGGCAGCCAGATCACCGAGGCCATCAATATCGTCTACAATCGCAGTACCGGGGCGGATCGCACGGTGATGAGCGACCTCCAGGAAGAAAATCTCGATAACATCAGCCAAGCCCTCGAAGAGCCGGTGGACCTGCTGGACGCAGACGACGAAGCGCCCATCATTCGCCTCGTCAATTCGCTGATGTTTCGAGCCGTGAAGCAGAAGGCCAGTGATATCCACGTCGAACCCTTCGAAAAGGAGCTCGTCGTGCGTTTCCGCATCGACGGCGTGCTCTACGACATCATGCATCCTCCGAAAAAGGTGCAAAACTCGGTCATCTCCCGCATCAAGATCATGGCGAACCTGAACATCGCCGAGAAGCGACTCCCTCAGGACGGCCGCATCCGGATCAAGATCGCCGGAAAAGACATCGATATCCGCGTTTCGACCCTGCCCACCAGCTTCGGCGAGTCGGTCGTCATGCGTCTCTTGGACAAGAGCAAGGTCGTGCTCGACTTGGGTGCCATCGGCGTTCAAGGGAAGACTCACGATCAGATGATGGATCTGATCAATCGAGCCCACGGTATCATCCTGGTCACGGGCCCCACGGGTTCCGGTAAAACGATGACCCTCTACGCGATGCTGTCGCAGATCAATACGACGGACCTGAAGATCATCACCGTCGAAGACCCGGTCGAATACCAATTGCCCGGAATCAACCAGATCCAGGTTAACGCGAAGATCGACCTGACTTTCGCCGGCGCCTTGCGCTCCATTTTGCGCCAAGACCCCGACGTCGTGATGATCGGCGAAATCCGCGATAAAGAGACCGCCGAGATCGCCATTCAGGCCTCCTTGACGGGCCATTTGGTCATTTCAACCCTCCATACCAATGACTCCGCGTCATCGGCGACGCGCTTGATCGACATGGGAGTGGAACCCTTTTTGGTCGCTTCCTCGGTGATCGGAATCATCGCCCAGCGCTTGGTTCGTACCTTGTGCAAAGAGTGTCGCGAGCGCCAGATTCCCAGCGATTTCGAGTTGATGCAGCTGGGATTGAAACGCGAGGACGTCGCGGACAAGTTCATCTACAAGGCCAAGGGTTGCGCTTCCTGCCTGGATACCGGTTATTCCGGTCGTTTGGGCGTGCATGAGATCCTCATGATGGACGATGAAGTCCGAGCCCTGATCATGAAAAACTCCGATGCCGCCACCGTCAAACGCAAGGCGATGGAAAAGGGGATGAGGACCCTCCGCGAGATCGCCGCCGATAAGGTTCTGCAGGGCGAAACGACCATCGAAGAAATTTTACGCGTGACTCAAGAAGACGTCGTGAGAGAATAATCCCCTAAATGGCCGTATTTTCCTACAAAGGCATGGACGCCGCTGCGCGCGAAACTCCGCAAGATCAACGTCTTCCCGACCGAAGTCAACGAGGGAGGGGCGGGAGGGAGCACGACGGCCACCTCGGGCGGCGGCTTCACCCTTAAAAAGTTTTTCAGCAAACCCAAGGTCTCCGACATCGCCAATATGACGCGGCAGCTCTCGACCTTGATCAACGCCAATATCCCCTTGGTCGACGCCCTTTCCGCCTTGGTCGAGCAGATCGAACAACCCGTCTTGAAGTCGGCCTTGTCCGAAATTCGCGAGAAAGTCCGGGAAGGCGTTCGCTTGGCGGACGCGATGCGGTCCTACCCGCATATTTTCGGGGATCTTTATCTCAACATGGTCCATGCCGGTGAGATATCCGGCGCTCTCGATACGGTCTTGGCGCGTTTGGCCGACTTCACCGAAGGACAAGCCCGGCTGACCAGCAAGGTCAAGGGAGCCCTGACTTATCCTCTTGTCATGGGCGTCGTCGGAGTGACGCTCATGAGCTTTCTGCTCGTCTTCGTTGTCCCCAAGATCGCCAAGATCTTCGAAGACGCCAAAGCGACTTTGCCCTTGCCCACCCGAGTCCTTCTGGGAATCAGCGGTTTCCTCCAACATTATTGGTATGTCGCCCTGATCGTGGTCGCCGCCGCCTTTTATGCCTTCAAGAAATTCAAGGCGAAGCCGAATGGTAGGAGATTTTTAGACAAGATGAGTCTCCGCATGCCGATTTTCGGGGATATGTTTCGCATGATCGCCGTCAGCCGTTTCTGTCGCACGCTGGCCACGTTGATGGGGGCCGGGGTTCAGCTCATGCCTTCCCTCGACATCGTCAAGGGAGTCGTCGACAACGTGATTCTGACGGAGGTTATCGAAGAGACCCGTAACTCCGTCAAAGAGGGTGAATCCATCGCCGAGCCTCTCAAGCGAAGCGGGCAGTTTCCGCCCCTAGTGACCCACATGATAGGCATTGGGGAAAAAACCGGCGAACTCGAGGTGATGCTGGAAAAGGTGGCCAATACCTACGACGACCAGGTCGAGACCAAGGTCTCCACCTTGACCACCTTGCTCGAACCCTTGATGATCGTGGTCATGGGTGGTGTCGTTGCCGCCATTGTCCTCTCGATTTTATTGCCGATTTTGAAGATGAATCAGATGGTCAAGTAGTCAAAATTACTTGCTAAAATTATTGAATTTTTTAAAACGTACTGACAAGATGCATCGTTATTTCTTAAGCAGAGTCCCGCACCCAAAGGAGGGGAAATATGTCGTTCAGGGGTATCGCTAAAACAGCTCGTGACCAAGCCGGTATGACCTTAATCGAAATCATGGTCGTCGTGGCCATCATTGGGTCCATCGCGGCGCTGGTTACGGTTAACGTCTTGAATTACTTGGATGAATCCAAGGTCGATACCACCAAGATCCAGATCAAGAACGTGGAAGGGGCACTGGACCAATACAAGCGTCGGCATGGCACCTATCCGACCAGCGAGCAGGGGCTGAGCGCCTTGGTCGAAAAGCCCACGGTCGGGAAGATCCCGGATAATTATCCCCCCGACGGTTATATGAAATCGATTCCCAAGGACGGTTGGGGCAATGATTTCCAATACGCTTCCCCCGGAAACGCCGGACATAAGATCGAGATCATTTCTTTGGGCGCCGACGGGACCGAAGGCGGCGAGGGTTTCGACGCGGACTTGAGCAACTTCGAGGTCAAGGAAGGAACCACCAAGACCAACGAGTGAGCGCCGCGAAGGATAGCGCTTAGAGCCCGTCCAGCTTGAACGCAGGGCTCGCTTTCCAAGCCCCTACCAAGGGGCTTTTTTTTACAAAGGTAAGCCATGTCATCGACCAGAGACGGCGAGAAGGGATTCACCCTCATCGAGGTGATGATCGTCGTGCTCATCATCGGAATGATGATGGGATTGGGCGTCGCCGTGCTGTTTCCCGGGGATGAGGCCAAGCTGCGGGATCAATCGGCGAAGCTGGCCGGCACCATCAAATTTCTCTACAACGAAGCGGCGGTGAAAAATAAATACTTTCGGCTCAACTTCGACTTGGACGCCCAGGCTTACTCGGTGGAATCGAGCACCGAGCCCTTTTTGGTGAGGATGGTCGAAGAGGCCCCCACGAAAAAGAGCGCCGACGCCGCCAAGGACGCCCCCGAAGGCACTCCTTCCGCGACTTTCACCGAAGAGAGCGGCTTCCTTGTCCAGTCCAGCAAATTGCCGGACGGCATCAAGTTCAAGGATATTTTCGTGATGCACCTCAAAGAGCGCCAAGAACACGGCAAGGTTGAGGTTTACTTTTTCCCCAATGGCTTCGTCGAGCCCTTGGTGGTCAATATGACCGATGAGGACGAGCAAAGCGTCTATTCCCTGCAAGTCAATCCCTTGACCGGAAAGGCCAAAATTCGCAGCGAGTACTACGAAGCCAAGCCCGAGGAGCTGTTGCCGCAACCGAGGGAGGAAACGCCATGAAACGTCTCTTCCGCGGCTTTTCACCGGGTTTCACCTTGATCGAGATCATGATCTCCCTCTCCATCCTGTCCATTGCCTTGCTGAGCATCTATGCCGCGCAGGGAAACTCGCTGCGCGCGAGCGGGCGCGCCGAGAACATCCAAACCGCCTCGATGCTGGCCCGGCAAAAGATGACCGAGAAGATGATCGAACTGCAGAAAGACATGGACAAAGGAAAGTTCCCCGACGACCAGATCAACGACCAGGGCGAATTCGAACCGCCTTTCGACCGCTTCCGTTGGGAATTCGCCGTCCGCAAGGTGGAGATCCCCGTCGTCGAGAATCCCTCCGACACCACCGGGCAGGCGACGGGCGAAGGGCCGGCGACCAGCACGGGTAAGGAGCCGGGCGCCGCGAACCAGGCGCCCGAGGCCGCGCAAGCGAATTTGGCGAAGATGGTCACCAAAAAAATCAGCGAATCGGTCCGAGAAATCACCACCAAGATCATTTGGCAAGAGATGGAGGAAGACCAAAATATCGTGATCACCACGCATATTTCGAAACTGCAATGAGTACGGCGGCGCGACAAAATGGGTTTACCCTCCTCGAGGTGATGATCGCCCTAGCGATTCTGGCCGCGATGGCGCTGGCCATGTTCACCGCCACTCAGCAGACCTTGAACAGCAAGCAGAGCACCGAGGATCGCGACGAGGCCAATCATGCGATCGTCCAGGCGCTGAACCGCATGTCCGACGATTTGGACATGGCCGTGATCGTGAAATCGAAGGATTTGCTCGGCCCCAATTTTGATGGCGAGTACGCGTTCGAAGGGACGGAAGAACGGCTCGATTTCATCAGCTTTTCGCACCAACGCTTCATTGCCGATTCGAAGGAAAGCGACCTCGCCGAGATCAGCTATTATCTGGCGCCCATGCCCGACGACGTCGGAAAGCAAATGCTGATGAGGCGCGAAGCCATCAAGATCGACAAGAATTTGCAAGAGGGGGGCACGGCTTATACCCTGCTGGAAGGCGTTGAAAGCCTGCATTTCGAATACCTCGACCCCAAATCCGGCGAGTTCAAGAAGACCTGGGATTCGAAATCCATCGATTTCAACAACCAATTGCCTCAGGCGGTGAAAATCACGATCGAGGCGACTTTGCCCGATTCGGAGGATAAGACGACCTTTTCGACGCTGGCGCCCGTAGAACTACTGAAGCCGATTTCGTTTTGATTATGGAACATGGCTCGAAAAAATCTCGACTCTCTTCTTCTCGAGGCATCGCTCTGTTGATGGTGCTGGCTTCCTTGGCCATCATGAGCGGGCTGATCGTCGAATTCGCCTACAACAGCAACGTGACCTACAACCTTGCGATGAACGAAAAGGACCGAGTGCAGGCCTATTACTTGGCGGAATCGGCCCTGAGCTTCAGCAAACTCATCCTCAAGTTCGACAAGGAAGCCCGTAAACTGGCCGGCGAGGCGAGCAATAAGTTGGGCCGCACGGTGCAGATTCAGCCGCTTTACGAGATGATTCCCTTGAATTCGGAGGTGTTGCGCGGCGTGGCGCAGGCCCAGGAGGGAACCCCTTCGGAGGGCGGAGAAGGCGGGGAAGGGGGAGAGGCTCCCAGCGCCAGTGGCAGTCCGGCTCAGGCCTTGGGTGGCTTCAACGTCCAGGGTGCCGAGTCCTTCCTGGCATTTGAAGGGGATTTCTCCTCCGAGATCACCGAGGAAGAGGCAAAGCTGAACGTTAACGCCTTCGTCAACCTCATCCCGGGCGACAAGAATTACGACCGCTTGAAGAGCACGCTTTACCATTTGCTGTTGACCGACGAATTCAAGGGGATGTTCGACGACAAATTCCGGGGGGCCAAGGATTTGGCCCAAAATATCGCCGACTACAGCGATCGCGACGATGCGCAGAACGACGCCGGAGGGCAGGATAGGGGGCGCGAGGGAGTTGGGCTAGCGGCTGGCCAGGTCAAGATGAAGAACGCCAAGTTGCTATCCCTAGAAGAGCTCATGTTGGTTCCCGGAATGAACGAGGGTATTTTCCAGAAGTTGAAACCTTATTTGACCGTTTACGGGGTAGATGAGAAGATCTTCGTCTGCCGGGCGAAGGATCCCCTGGTGAAGGCCCTGATCCTGGCATACACCGAAAACAACACGAAATTGGAGCCGCTTCGGGACGAGAATACCGACCTTTTGACCAAGGCGACGGATGCCGTTCTAAACAGTTGCCCTGACATGCAGGCTATGGCAAACGAGTTGGACAAGGCTTTGGGCGTCGCGGGAAGCGAATCCTCCCCCAGTTCCGGCGAATCTGGGACCAAGGGCCCGACTTCCACCTTGCCCGGTGCGACTACCAGAACAGGTGCCCCGGTTGGGGCGGCCGCCGATAATTTTTCGAACATGATCAAAAACGAAAATAAAATTTTCACGGTTATCGGCATCGGGACGGTCGGCGAGACCGAGGTTCGGCTCAAGACCGTCTTGGACACCACCAACCCTAATCCCAACCGTTGGCCCATGCTTTACTGGAGGGTCGAATAGATGGCTCAAACCGTCCTGGGCATCGATCTCGGCAGTTACTCCGTGAAGATCGCGCAAGTCGAGCGCGGCTTAGGCGAGTTCAAGCTCGACAATTTTACCGAGTTCCCCCTGATCGCCGAAGAGGTGTTGACCTACGAGCAATCCGCCGCGGCGGCCCTCACCAAGTTTTCCGAAGAGAATGCGATCAATTATGACGCCTGCGTTGTTTCGATTCCGGGAAACCTGGCTTCCTTTCGCAGCCTGACCTTGCCCTTCGGCAATGCCAAGAAGATCGACCAGACCCTCGAGTTCGAGCTCGAGACGGTCGTCCCCATCGATATCGAAGACTTGCTCTTCGATTACACGATCCTTTCGTCCAGTCCCCAAGAGTCGAAGGTGTTGGCGGCTTACACGCGGGAGTCCGATTTCAAGCGTTTCCTGACCCACATCCAGACGACTGGCGTGGATCCCCGCTATATGGGTGTCGATACGGTCGACTTGTCCTATCTCAGTTTTCCGGGATTCCTTCCCCCTGAAGGTCAGTACGCCTTATTGGATCTGGGCCATACCAAGACCAATTTGGTCATCATGGAAGGCAACAAGATCAAGGGGATTCGCTGCCTTTCCTGGGGCGGTCACCCCCTGACCCTGGCCGTGGCCAAGTCCCTGGACTTGCCCTATGACAAGGCCGAAAGCTGGAAGCATGGCAAAGGTCAGGTTTTGGCCGGGAGCGAAGATCCCGCGCTGCAGGCGATTTACGCCAGCGTCGAAGACCTGCAGCAGCAGCTCAAGCAGACCTTGTTCGCTTTCTACGAGTCCGGTGAAAAACCCATCGAAGCCCTTTATCTTTCCGGCGGCACCTCGAGGCTCTTGGGTCTCGATTCTTTTTTCTCCAGTCGCCTGAACATCAACGTCAGCCAGCTCGACGTCCTCGACGATTCCTTCACCGAGCTGCACGACCGCGAATCCGCCCGTCACGTCATTCCGACGGCCTTCGCCGAGGCCTTGAGGGCGGTGTATCCCAACAAGGGCGCCAAGATTAATTTTCGCCGCGGCGACTACGCCTACAAAAAGGACATCGAGCAGATCGGCGGTTCGCTCAAGCGCATCGGCCTTGTGGCCGCGTCGGTGGCGGTGCTGGCCGTCGCTTATTTCATCATGGCCTATATGACCTTATCTTCCCAGGTCGACAAGATGAACAAGAACGTCGCCAAGATGGTCAAGACCTCGGTGCCCGACCTGCCGAAGGGCGGCGCCAATTCCGCCAAGCAGGCCGTGACCGTGCTCGATGGCAAGATCAGCGCGATCAACGACAAATTGAAGAAGGTCCAAGGCGACGGTTCCGTCAGCGCGCTCGAGCTATTGAAGATGATCTCGGGGGCCATGCCTCCGCGCGACGAGTTGGTCGTCGACATCGACGACATGAACATCTCCCCGGAGCGCGTCCGCCTCGAGGGGCGCACCATCTCTTACGAGGGCGTCGACAAGGTGAAGGCCTCGATGGAGAAGATCAAGATCTTCAAGAACGTGCAAACGGGCAACGTCCGCAAGGGCGTGAGGGACGAGATCAAGTTCAGCCTCTCCTTCGATATCGTGACCAGCGGATAAGGGCGTAACAAGATGGCGAAGTCCTCAAAATATTCCTGGAAAGAACGGCTCAACGTCGAGGAGCTCTATAACACCTTCATCGGTTTCGCCCCTCGTGAACAGATTTTGGTGGGCGTCGGGATCGGCGTCGTGCTTTTGCTGCTTGTGCTGGTCCCGGTTTCCTGCGGATCCTCCAAGCTCACCAAGCTTGAGAAGCAGATCGAAAGCCATGAAAAGAACGTGAGCAAGGTCGTCGACAAGATCACCGAGCTGCAACAGGTGCAGGGTAAAATGAAGTCCGTCGAGACGAGAATCCGTCCCAAATCTCAGGTGCAGCTGACGACGAAGCTCGAAGCCCTGGCCACTCAGAGCGGCATCGGCCCCAATATCGACTCGCTGAAAGAGGTTCCCGGGACTCCGGGCGAAGACTTTGAAGAGATGGTCGTCGGGGTCCGGCTCTCCAGGCTCAGCTTGAGCCAGCTGATCGAGTTTCTCTACGGAATCGAGAGCCAGAACGACCTGAGCCTCCAGGTCAAGCGGCTGCAACTCAAGCCGCGTTACGACAATCGCCAGCAGTTTGACGCCAATTTCGAGGTGAGCACCTTCGTGAGTAATTCGGCTCCCGCCGAGGCGGCGCCGGGCGGTGGAGGTTGAGCCCTATGAAGAGCGCAAAGTTTCGCATGGTTTTGTACGTCGCCGCGGGGATTTTTTTCTTCGTGTTTTGGTTGGTCTGGGTTTTTCCCACCGACGCCCTCAAGTCGCGCATCCTGACCGAGATCGAGAATCAAACCCAGGGACGGTACAAGTTCGACGTCGGCAGCCTCGATATCGGGATTCTTGGCAGCATCACCTTTAACGATCTCAAGGTTTCGGAGGGCGTCGGAGACACCGAGAAAACCCTTCTGAAGACCCCCAAGTTAAAATTGAGTTTTTCCCCCCTCGCTTTGGGTAGCCTGGCAAAAAAGCCCGACATCGATTTTTACATCAAGGGAAGCAAGGGACAGCTCGAGGGCAATTATCACCAGGATGGGGATGAGTTTGATCTCACCGCAAGCTTCAAACAATTTCCCATCGCCGATTTGGGGATGATCAGCGCCAAGGCCAAGATCGACTTGACGGGCAGTCTCGACGGGGACATCGACTTGCGTCTCAACAAGGCGGATACGAACAAGAACGAGGGGAGCATCGATCTCCGCTTGATCGATCTCACGATGGCTTCCACCCGTGTCGCCCTGGATCCCACCGCCCCCGATCAGGCGATGGAGATCCCCCAAATCAAGCTCACCGGCGCCAAGGATTCCGGGATCAAGGGAGAGGTCAAGAAGGAGAATCTCGAGATCAGCGCCATCGATCTCAAGGGTGGGGACCTCGATCTCAATCTTAGCGGACGAGTGGTGTTGCAGGGCGCCAAGGCCTCCGACTATCGCTTGGCGCTTCAGGGAGGTTTCTCTCTGACCGAGGCCCTTGCGAAGGCCTTGCCTATCTTGTTCATTATTGAACAGCAAAAAAATCCCCAGGGAGTCTATCCGCTCAATATGACGGGCAGACTTGGGAAGCCTAGCATCCGTGTCGGGACCTTCAATCTTCCGATATAACTGTCTGATATTATTTAAGAAATAATCAAAAATCCATTCGCAACCTCCCAAGGCCGGGGTCGATAAGCCCAAGGCATGCCTCCCATTCTCCATTTCGATGGGCGAGGAGCGTCGATTTCGCTCCTTTCGCCTCCGCGCCCTTTGGCGGGTCCCTCGACGGATCTTCGTTTTCTTTTAGCCCGTGGTGTCGGGCAGGAAACCTTGTCCGGCGGATCTTCCGAAGCCCGTCGCCTCGAGTCCTTTTGGGGATCGAATGTCCTGAGGGAATTCGAGTCGCTCGAAGACGAGCAAGACCCCCAGATGATTTTTCCCGCCCTGCTATCCATGGGGAGGGCGTTGGTCGAGCAGGACCGCCTGGAAGCGGCCGGCCTGATTTTCGGGAGCGCTTTGGAGCTTGGGCGCAGCCTGGGACCGGCGGAAACCGCACGGGCCCAAAGAGAGCTGGACGCGATCGTCGGACGCGGTGCCCTGGGACCGCGCCTTGAGTTCCAACTGCGCCGCTTCGCCCGCGAGGCTTCCAGCCCTTCGATGTTGTTGGGAATGACGGCGGCTTCGGCCGTCTTTCAGATTTCCCGCACAGCGATTCTTTCCAGGCTCTTGGCATCTCCCGGCGGAAGCCTCTTCACGCGAGGCTTCGCGGCGAGGACCGTCGCCGGTTTAGGCGCCTTCGCCTTGGAAGCCCCGACTTTCACTTTGGTAGGGCACGGCGTGCGCGCCACGATGGGCGAGGGTACGGCGTCTTCCGGATCCTTAGGCCAGGAATTGTTGGGGTCCTATCTCAGTCTCGGCGGCCTGAAGCTTTTCGGTTGGATGGGGCAGGGCGCGACGCGTTGGGCGGGAGGAGGGGCCTTCTCTCGAAGCGTCATCCCGCAAATCAGTTCTTACTTCGGAATCTTGGCCGGGCATCGCCTCGAGCAGATGGCCGGCCTGCGTCCCCATGTGGCCGGGGACACCTTGTTCCTCGATTCGCTGGTGACGCTGTTGCAGTTCCATGTTGGAGGGCGTTTGGCGGGTGAAATGGGAGGCAGCGCTTTTGGTTCCTGGCAGCGCTCTTTGGAGTGGCGCGGAAATTTCCTGAACGAATCGGCGAGTACCCGTGAGAATCCCCTCCTCGAGCGGCTGCGCGGGGCTTTCGCGCCGGGCGGTCTGTCTTTCGCCGAGGCGAGCGCCTCGAGTCCCGAGGGACTGCGTTTTCCGACGGTCTTCATGATGCAGGGCAAAGGCGATGGAGAATCCCCGCCGTCTTCGCGGGGAACCCGTGAAACTCCGTCGCGGAATGGAGCTGGACGCGGAGGGCGTTTTCATCCGGATCAAAACGCCTACCAAATCGTCCTCGAGCTCGTCCGTTGTCGCGACCGGCTGCGCGGCCGTGGCGCTCAGGAATTAAGCCTGTTCCAACTGATGCGCCAGAAAATGGACGAGGGAAAAATCGCCCCCGAGCGTGCGGATGAATTGCAGTGGGCCGTTCATTCCAGGGCCCTCTATGAAAATTCTCCCATTCTGCAAAGGGAGTTCGGAACCCAAGACTTGCAAAGCATCGAATCCACCATTCTGCGATTGAACCGCCTGCGGGAGAGCGTCGCCCGGGAACAAGGGCAAGACAGTTATTCCTTGGCCACGCTGACTCAGGCCATCGCCTATGGAGGACGCATCCCCTTCGAGAAAATGCGGTCTTATCTGATGGCGGGGGCTTCCTACGATTTTTTTCAACAAAGCCCCTTGCTGAGCGGATTAAAAAAAGGCGTTTTTTCGGATCCGTACCGGCTGGTGCAGGCCTTGTATCCTCTTCGCCGCGAGGTTGAAGCCGCTCGGGGACATTCCTACCAACTCGGCACCCTGATCGATGCCCTGCGGTGGCATCCGGACTTTCCCTTGAGCCGCCTTCAGCAATACAAAATGGCGGGTGGCGCCAGCGATTTTGTCGGGCGGCTCAACTTGGAAAAACTGCGCTTGGACCCGGGCTCCCTTCGAACCCTGACCCTCGAACAAGTTTTCTTGAGGCTCCTGCATTTGCGTCCCGTCCTGCTCGGAGAATCCGGCGATCCCGTGGGCATCGGTTACGTCCTGATGGGGCTGCGCAGCCACGGTGTCCGCAAAGTTCGCGGGGGCGAGATCAACGACTCGGCCTTAACCCACGCCCATGTCCTCGACTATGCCTACCAAAATTGGACGCGATGGGGCGGCCATTTCCGAAATCTATCCGCCTTGCCCAAAAACGGCGAGGGCGCCGGCGTCCGCGCCGGTTGGACCCGGCCGCGATATGCCCAGCGTTATTTAGTGAAGGACAGCGGGGAGCCCTATAGTTATTCTTACGTCAGCAATGTGGTGCGGTGGGGCGAGTTTCTTTACGAGCACCGCGAGGCCTTGGCCTTGCCACCGCCGGAAGCCGTGGACGTTCCTCCCTTGTTGTCGACGCGCCGTTCGCGGTTGATGTCTTTCTTGGAGCCGCATTGGGATGCGCTGAGGACGCGGAGGCAATCCCCGGAAGATTTCCTGGAGGAGCTCGCCGGACTTCGTCAGGAATTCTTGGAAACACCGGAGAACGGCGAGGCCGTGCCGCCGGGTGAACCCGGCGAACCGCCCAGCCTAAATATGATGGTCCATTCCATGTTCCAGGCAAAGGGAGAGGAGCGTTCCCGCACCTTGGAGGTTTACGCGGCCACGGTCGACACCATCCTTCAGCGCTGGTCCGAGTGGCGGAGCCATTTCCGCCGCCTCGATGCCATTCCTCCGACTCCGGCCCAACAGGCCAGCCGCTCCCGTTACCAGTACGCCGAGGCCCACTTGCGGCAGAGCAACGGGGAAAGCTATTCGAAAAACACCCTGGGTTTCTTGCTTCGCTGGGGTTCTTGGGTTTGGGCCCATCGCAGCCTGTTGGGCCTGCGAGGAGGCGAGTCCACCATTCCCCCGCCCCAGGACGCCGAAGAATAAGCCCGAAGGGCCGTTGACCGGACCCCTCGCGAAAGTTATAAGCCTTCCATGACCGGACTCCCGAACATCAAGTCCTTGACCTTGGCCCAACTGACCCAAACCCTGAAGGATTGGGGCGTCGAGGGCTATCGTTTCGACCAGGTGTTCCGCTGGCTCTACCAAAAGGACGCCGCGAGCTTCGAGGAGATGAGCAATCTTTCGAAGTCCCTGCGCGCCAAATTGGCCGAGCATTTCGTCATTGAGCGCATGACGGTGACGACGGTGCGGCAATCCGAAGACGGTACCCGCAAATTTCTCTTTCAATTGAGCGACAAGGAAAGCATCGAGAGCGTCTTGATCCCGAACGAGGAGCGCCAGACGCTATGTATCTCGACCCAGGTGGGTTGCGCCATGGCCTGCTCGTTTTGTCTCACCGGTACCCTCGGACTGACGCGCAACTTGAGCCATTACGAAATCGTCGAGCAGGTGATGGCCGTGCAGCGCGCGGTGGCTCCCGATTCGCGGATCACCAATGTGGTTTATATGGGCATGGGAGAGCCCCTGCACAATTTCGACAACGTGGTCGAGTCGGTGCGGCTCTTGATCGACGAACAGGCCCTCAACCTGAGCAAGAACAAGGTGACGGTATCCACCAGCGGCCTGGTGCCCCAGATGCTCAAGTTCGGCGAATTGCTCGACGTGAAGCTGGCCGTCTCGCTGACCGGAACCACCGACGAGATGCGCGACGTCTTGATTCCGGTGAATCGCAAGTACGACCTGAAGGCCCTGATGCAAGCTTGCCGTGATTATCCGATGAAGCGCCGCAACCGCATCACTTTCGAATACACCCTCCTCAAGGGGGTGAACGACTCGATCGAAGACGCCAAGCGCCTCATCAAGCTTTTGGAAGGGATCCCGTCCAAAGTGAACCTGATTCCCTTCAATGAATATCCCGGCAGCCCTTATCAGCGCTGCGAGGATGCGACGATGTTCCGTTTTCAAAAGTACCTGCTCGACCGGCATATCCAGGCGAACATCCGGACCAGCCGGGGTCGGGATATCTTGGGAGCCTGTGGGCAGTTGAAAGCGGAGATGGAACGGAAGAGGCCGCCGAAAGGGCGGGCGGCGGAGACGATTCCGGCCTCGATGTAGGCTGGGGTCAAGGCCAGGCGATGGCGTTTTCGGGGCGTTCGACTTCCTCGATGAGGACCTGCTTGGCGAGATCTTTTAGCACCTTGTCGATGTCGTCCGCGAAATCGTGGGCGATGAGCAGTTCGATCACGGGTTTTCCGCTTTCGATGGTGCGCATGACGACCATGCCTTCATAAGACTCGAGGACCGCCTTGATGAAGACGATATCTTTGGTGTCGATTTTGAAGTTTCTGACGACGATTTCCTTGACGCTCATGCTCGGCCTCATGCTGCCCCGCGCCGCCCAGGCGCAGGATCTATTTTCCGCGAAATCCTATCGGGTGAAAGGGTCGGGCGAGATCCTAGCGCCGAAAGAGGATCCAGGCAAGGCCGCGCTGCCGCCGGCGCGTCCCGGGCTCGAGACCGGTTTTCCGGCTTCCTTGCCGACGCCCGATTACGTCTATCACCAGGTCGAGAATCCCCAGGCCATCGCCGTGCCGAAGGGGCCTCCGCCGGTCTATCTCAATCACGAGGTCTTCAGCGACATCCTGGAAAAGTTCGTCACGAAGTCCGGCTGGGTGGATTACCGCGAACTCAAGCGGGATAAAGAGGCGACGGAGCAGCTCGACAGCTATGTCCGCGATCTCATGGCCCTCAACCCCTCGACCCTCGCCGATCCCAACGACCGGCTCGCGGCCTGGCTCAACCTTTACAATGCCATGGTGATGCGGGAGATCCTCAAGGTTTATCCGGTGGACAACCTCCTGAAAATCCCCAACTTCTTCGGTCTTCCGCGCTTCAAAGTCGGGGACAAAAATCTTTCCCTACTCGACGTCGAGGAAGTCATCTTCCGCCAGGAGCTCCAAGAACCCAGGACCGTCTTCGCCCGCGTCAACGGAGCCAGTTCCAGCCCGAGG
>JAIOPF010000368.1:0-1532 GCA_021414045.1 Deltaproteobacteria bacterium
GCGCTTTTCTTTTCATGAAGGCTCCGTGCTTGATTACGACCGAGTGGCGGCTCTGATCGAGCCCGGTACCGTCGTCTATCATTTGGCTTCCGCCGTCGGCGTGCGGCTCATCGTCGAACAGACCTTGAAATCTGCGGAGACGATGTTGTTGGGAACCGAGACCGTTCTGAGGGCGACGGAAAAAAAACATGGCAAAATTCTCTTGGCCTCCACCTCGGAAGTCTACGGCAAGACCGATAAGATTCCCTTCCGCGAGGACGACGACGTTGTGCTCGGCCCCACTTCTAAAAACCGCTGGTCTTATGCCGCTTGCAAGATGGTCGATGAGTTCCTCGGCCTGGCCTACAATCGGGAAAGAAACGTTCCCGTGGCGATCTTTCGGCTCTTCAATACCGTCGGTCCGCGACAGAGCGGCCAATATGGGATGGTGGTTCCCCGATTCGTCGGGCAGGCCTTGGATGGCCAGGACATCACCGTCTATGGGGACGGCCAGCAGTCGCGAAGCTTTTGCGATGCTCGGGATGTCGTCGTTGGAATCGCCGGATTGGGGCGGGGGCTGGAAACGCTCGATGCCAAAATTCTCGGCCAAGTCTTCAATCTCGGTTCACAGAATCGAATCACCATCCAAGAATTGGCCGAACTTGCGATCCATGCCGTTCAACTGCGGATGGGAATGTGCCGCTCTTCCATTGTCCGTCGGACTTACGAAGAGGCCTATGGGCCCGATTTCGAGGACATTCGGCACCGCATGCCCGATTTGACTAAAGCGAGGTCGGTGCTTGGTTGGAACCCCCGAATCGGCCTGGAAGAGACGATTGACGCCATTATCTCGGAAAAAACCGGTGTGCCCTCGGCTTTCCGAAGGTCTTCCGAAGAGTTGGTTCGCGGTTTCGCTCTTCCCGCTGCTTTGGTTCGCACGGCCGGTTAAGGGAGATAACCTTGACCTCGAGGGAGTCGCCCATTAAAACCCTCCCGAATGGCCGAGGCTAACAAAAACTACTTCGCGGTTCTGGGGCTCAAATCCAGCGCGACCCTTCCCGAGATCAAGAAGGCCTTCAAAGAGCTGGCTTTTCAATACCACCCGGATCGCAATCCCCATAATCCGAGAGCGGAAGACCGGTTTAAAGAGACCGTCGAGGCATATTCCTATTTGACGGGAAATCTCGAGGCCTTGAAGGCGATCCAGAAGCCTTCCGCCGCGGCCAAGAGCACCGGCGATTACGCTCAGGATATCCTCAAGACTCTATTCGATATCGACCACCCCGGTTCGCTGCGAGATCGGGCGCCTTTCCGGCAAGAGTTGACCTTGGCTCTCGAAGAGGCCTTCTCGGGTGGAGTCAAGACGATCCAGGTCGAGCGCTAGGATTTGTGTCAGGTTTGCCGGGGTAGCGGGGTCGACGAGGGCGCGAAGGTCTTTACTTGCACCTATTGTTTTGGGGCCGGCAGCGTCGGTGGGCCCGAGGAAGGTGGCGAAAGGCGCGAATGTCCCAAGTGCAATGGGCGAGGTTTCTTGAGTTCGAGGGGCTGCGTGC
>JAIOPF010000368.1:1551-17681 GCA_021414045.1 Deltaproteobacteria bacterium
GCGTGCCATGTCGGGCTCGGGGTTACGCCTTGCACGCCGTGAAGTTGAAAGTGACCGTTCCGCCTCAGGTTAGCGACGGTTTTCCCATCCTGTTACAGGGGGAGGGGCATGAGTTGTCTCCGGGGCGGCGGGGAGACATTCAGGTGTTCGTTCACCTGCAGCGGCATGCCTGGTTTTCCTTTGACGGCAAGGACATTATATGTGAAACCACCGTCGAAATGAGCGAAGCCGCCTTGGGCGGTGAGGTCACGGTTCCTACCCTGGGCGGTACGACGACGCTCCGACTGCCTCCCGGCACCCAATCCGGCCAAGTTTTCCGTCTCAAGGGCCTGGGACTAGGCGGAGATCAATTTATCAAGATCAAAGTCAAAACCCCCATCGCTCTCAATGAAAAAGAACGCTTGCTCCTGCGCCAAATTCAAGATGATCGTGGCTCCGAAGAGCCGGGCCTCTGGCGGCGAGTCAAAAAGTGGTTTTGGTAAAATAAGGAATCCTCGATGCGAAAAAGCTTTTTTCTCCGAATCCGAATTCCTCTCCTGACGTTTTTGTTGGTCGCCTCCATGGGCTGCCAGATGATGAAGGGAGGGGGCGGAGGCGGAAAAGTGAAGTATCCCAACGCGGTGACCGCCGAGATGCGTTCCGAATACGCCTTGGCCGAGAACGACTTCAAGGCCCAGCGCTATCCCCAAGCCGAGACCGCCTATCAAAATTTCATCCAACGGTATCCTTACAACGAATTGACCGACAGCGCCCAGTTTCGCGTCGGTCAAATCCAGATGTTGCGTAAGGATTACGACGGCGCCACCGCCACCTTCGATCGTTTGATCAGCAAGACCCCCGATCCCGGCGTCGCCTCGCGGGCGCGGGTTAAGGCCGGTATCAGCCAATTCCGCCTGAACAACTACCAAAAGAGCCTCGATTATTTCGACAAGACCAACCCCAGCGACTTGGGCGAGAATGACCGCATCAAATTGGGCGGCTTGGCACTGACGGCCATCGACAAATCGGGGGTTTCCTCCGAGCGCAAAGGTTTCTACGACGCCGTGCTGCTCGACTCTTACGAGGATCTTGGCGACTCCGCGGTGCAGTCGAAGTACGGCTCCGAGGCTCCTTTAAGGCAAGACGTCCTGAGCGGCCTGAAGAGTTGGACGATGAAGCCGGCGCCGGTCAATCAGCTCGATCCTCGGCTTCCCACTTACAAGGCCAAGGTCAGCGAACCCTACATCGATTACAAGCTCGGCATGTCCTATTACAACGCGGGCGACCAAAAGTTGGCCAAGAAATACCTGGGGCGTTTGAATGGCCGTTTTCCCAACGATCCCCTCACTCGCGAAGCTCAGCCGGTGATCGCGAAATTGGGCGGAGTGAAAGAAGGCAAAGAGCCCAAAGGTCCCGCGGGCAGGGTCTACAAGATCGGCGTCATCTTGCCGCTTTCGGGGAAATATGAAGTTTACGGCGCGAATACCCTCAAGGGCATGGAGTGCGCCGCGAGCGTGAAGGCGCCCTGCACTGGCGTCAATAATATCCAGATCGTCAGCCGTGATGACCAAGGCGATCCCGCTCTCGCGGTGAAGGCCGTGGACGAGTTGGTGACCCAAGAGAAGGTCTCCGCCATCATCGGGCCGCTTTCCTCGGCCTCCGCGCAGGCCGCCGCCAAGCGAGCCGAAGAGCTCAACGTGGTCATGATCAGCCTGGCGCAAAAGGAAGGCATTCCCGAGACCGGTCCCCGCATTTTCCGGTTCAGCCTGACGCCAGGCGAGCAAGTTCGCGCCGTCCTGGAAGAGTCGGTCAAGAAACGGAATAAAAAGCTCATCGCCGTGCTCTATCCGAATTCGAATTACGGGAAAGTGCTGGCGAACACGATGAAGGACATGGCGCCGAAGTACGGCGCCAACGTCACTGTCTCTCAGGGCTATAACGGCACCAATAATATTTCGGATGAATTGCGGCAACTGAAGCTAGGCGTGTCCCAGGCTTCTTCCACCGTTCCCTTGGGCTTCGAAGCCCTGTTCATCCCGGATTCTTACGCGGCGATTCTTAAGATCGTCCCCAGCCTGAAGAACGCCGGAATCGACAATATTCTCCTGCTCGGCACCAACGCCTGGAACGATCCCAGCATCGCCACCAAGTCCAACGGATTGTTGGATCAGTCGGTCTTCCTCGATATCTATTTCAAGGAATCCGACAGTCCCGCCGTGAAGGAGTTCGTCCAAGAATTCCAATCGGCCTATGGCGGATCGCCTTCGACTCTCGAGGCGACGGGTTACGACGCCGTCCGCTTCTTGGGGCAGGCCCTGCAGAACAAGAAGGCTTCCTCGACGAATGACGTCCAGCAGGCCGTCGCGAACATGCGCGGTTATCGCGGCGTCACCGGATTGCGCTCCTTCCTTCCAGAGCGGGAAGCCCAGGTCGAGCCCTACATGCTGACCATCGAAGGCGGCGTGATCAAAGAATTGAAGTAGGGCGGATCGCCTATGGCCAAACTCCGGGACATCGGCGAATTCGGCCTGATCCAAAGACTCGAAAGCATCCTCCCCGCGAAGGTCTCCAAAAAATGGACGCAGGGCATCGGTGACGACACTGCCGTTCGCCGCCTCCCCGGCGGCGTCCATGAGCTATTCACCCAAGATATTTTGTTGGAAGGCGTGCACTTTCTCCCCGGCAATTTGGCCCGCTGGGAAGAGATAGGCTGGAAGGCCTTGGCCGTGAATCTCAGCGACATCGCGGCGATGGGTGGGGAGCCGATCGGAGCGCTGGTCGGCTTGGGGCTGCCCAGCTCGGCCAAGGTCGAGGAGGTCGAGGCTCTCTACCGTGGCATCGCGAAATGCTCGAAAAAATATTCCTGTCCGGTCATCGGCGGCGATACCAATGCCTCGAAGGGGGGCTGGGTGATTTCGGCGACGGTCTTGGGAGAGACGAGGCAAAGACCCTTGCTGCGCCGCTCGGCCCGCGCAGGCGATAGTCTGTGGGTCACCGGAGATCTTGGGTCCGCGGCCTTGGGCTGGAAATTAATGCAGCGTCGGAAATCTCCGGTGGACGCCCAGCCTTTTCTCAAACGCTTCCTGACTCCCGAGCCTCGTATGGATTGGGGGCGACTCTTGGCCAAAAGCGGCATGGTTGGCGCCTGCATCGATGTCAGCGATGGACTCGCGGGAGACCTGGGGCATCTTTCCCGGGCATCGGGCCTTGGCTTCGATGTGGACTTGAATCGACTGCCGCGGCATCTCGCATTTTCGAAACTCTGTGCGTCGATGAAGCTCAAACCCTATGAATTGCTCTTGGCAGGGGGTGAGGACTACGAGCTTTTGTTCACCGTCCGGGCGGGAAAAGAAACCGCTTTTCAAAAGCTGCCGCTGTCACGAGGGGTGAAGGTCGCTTGCATCGGCCGAGCGCGTGACGGTACCGGCATCCGCTGGCTGGAAGATGGAATAGGCATGAAGCAAAAGCCGAGGGGATTCCGGCATTTCTGATGGATTAGCAGCCTTCTCCGCTGCAAATACAATTATCAGCCAGCTGCTGGTTGTTGTTTAGGTCGAGGGTATCCCAAACGCAATCAACGATGACGCCGCCACCCGGCTCCAGGCAATTGGTGCGGAAGCCACCATAAACGGTCCCCGTGGCCTCTGCGCTGTCCGGCGAAGAAACGACGAAAAGATCCAAATCCCGGAAAAACCCCGAGCATCCCGTGTTGCTGCTTTGCAGCGTGTTGTTCACCGGCGAAGAACCTTCGCTGAAGTCGATGTTGAGCGTCAAGGTCGTTCCGTCTTGCTCGTAGTCGCCGCTGAAGCTGACCGCACCCGTCATTCCGTTGCAACCTTGGAAATTCATGGCGAGGTCGAAGGTGCCGGAGGTGGCATCGCCGTTATTGGTGCCGGAGACGGTGCCGGTTCCGCCCGATTCGCAATTGAAACCTTGGTCGATGGACGCATTCTTGTCCGTGACCACGTTTTTAATGGCGCGAAGGGCGGGGGAGTCCTCGGTGAAAATCGACTCGAGGCCGTCGGCCACCGCGGTGAAACCATCGTCGAAGGTCTGGACGGTATCATCGACTCCCTTGCCCGGAACGGCGCCGCCGCTGCAAGCGCCTAATCCCACCGACAGCGCGGTTAAGGTGAAGAGGGTAGTCATTAAATTAGAGGAAAGTCGGATTAATTTCATCGGTTGGCTCCTAATAGGATTTAGGGGCTAACAAGAGACGAGCGAGGATGACAACCTAATTTATTTACCCTCAATTTTTTGATGGAAAGCGATGTTCTCTCGAATAAGATCCCACTCATGAAAAAACTTCTTCTCGCTTTCATCATGGCGCTAATTTCCGTATCGGCCCACGCCGAGATCAAAACCCAAGTCGTCGATTATTCCTACGAGGGAGTCACTCTGAAGGGCTACCTCGCCTGGGACGATGCCATCTCGGGCAAGCGCCCGGGCGTGATGGTGGTGCATGAATGGTGGGGCTTGAACGACTATGCCCGGAAGCGCACCGAACAATTGGCCAGGCTGGGCTATGTCGCCTTCGCCGCCGACATGTACGGGGACGGCAAATCCACGACGCATCCCGAGGAAGCCGGAAAAATGATGGGAGCGGTTCGCGAAAATATGAAGACCTGGTTGGGTCGGGCGAATGCCGCCTTGCAGGTATTGCGCGATAATCCTTTGGTCGACGCCAAATCCCTGGCCGCGATTGGTTACTGCTTCGGGGGCGCGACGGTTTTGCAGATGGCTTATAGCGGCGCGGACCTCGCGGCGGTCGTCAGTTTTCACGGGGCCTTGGTGGTTCCAAATTCGACTCAGGCCATCAAGGCTCGAATTTTGATTTTGCATGGCGCCGAGGACCCTTTCGTTACGGCGGATACCATCGAAAAGTTAAAGGCGGCCCTGGATCAAGGAAAAGTGAAATACAAGTTCATCGCCTATACCAAGGCCGTCCATGGTTTCACCAATCCCGACGCGGACAAGGCCGGGATGAAAGGCGTCGCCTACCAGGCCGAGGCCGACCGCCTTTCTTGGCAGGAAATGCTCTCTTTGTTTCACGAAGTGATGGGGCCTGGAAAATAAAAAAAAGTACAGGGCGCCCCCGAAATCCTGGGGCATTTCGGGGGGTTCCTGCCCCATTGTTTTTGGTGGGCTTGGGGTCTGAAAACTCCCTTTCCAGGCCCCCTTCCAAAAATTGAAGCGATTTTTGCCGAAAAACCCGCGTTTTCTCGAACTCCTTGCTGGCACGAAGCTTGCTTAAATATCAGTCAGCGGAATCTGTTCTTAAGGAGGATCGAGGATGCAGGACACGACTGGAATCGAAACGGGCTTTCCCCACACCGTCCATTTTGACTTAGGCGCCGAGCTGGCTTTGAAGAGCACGGAAATCCGCGCCGCCACCGACCCCATCGCCTTGCTGACCTTGGCCGACTGGGCCCTAGCCGGAGACTTCGAGGCGGAGGCCGCCCTGCTGGGCCTCTCGGCGGATCGCAATGCCTACCTGGAAGCGCTTTTGGAAAACGGCTTATTGCTCCCGCAATTGGCCGTCCTGGCCGATTTGGGGTGCTCGAACATCCAGGGTCTCTTGGCTGACTTGGTGATCTCGGGACCCGAAGAATTTTTCTTTCTGATCGCCGGAACCGCGGCGGAAGGTTGCCGCAGTTCCTTCGCTCTCCTCAACGAAACCGCCACGCTTTCTCACGTGGCCCGCCTGGTCGAATACGGCGAGACCTACCGCGACGATCCGCTCTACGGAGACATGTTGACTCGCGTGATCGCCAGTACCGAATTTTTCCCTAAAATCTTGGACGTGGCGCTCAGCGGAGATTCCGAGGCGGCGTCCCTGGTCTCCCGTTTGGCGGAATTGGGCAATCCCTTCGCCCAGGAATGGGTCTACGTCCCTCGGGCCGTCGGCTTCCATTAATTTCCTTCGGACAATTCGGTGATTTTCGGGTAGAGCCTACCCCGTATGGCCGCGGCGAACCGAAATCCGACGAGTATCCTCCAGCATCTCGACGAAATTCCCTTTTCGATTCCAGGCGAGACTTGGCGTCTGGGCCCCAAGCCCGAACTTATCAAGGCTTCTCCCGACCGGGTCACTCCGCCTTGCGTCTATTTCACCCGCTGCGGCGGTTGCCAATTGCAACAGATGACCGAAACGCGCCAAGCCTCGGAAAAGCAGCGATGGCTGGTGGATCTCCTGAAAGGAGTGGCATCGGAAGAGAAGATCCTTCCGCTGCTCCCTTCGCCGAAAAACTGGAACTACCGCCGTCGCATTCAGCTCCACGTGGGGCCCAAAGGTGAAGTCGGTTTTTATGCGGTGAAGAGCCGTCAGGTCATCGATATCGAGTCCTGCGCCATCGCCGACCCAGCCTTGAACGCCAAGCTGCCCGAAGTTCGCCGGCTCGCCGCGGAGGTGCTGGCGGCGCCCAAGAGGCCCGCTTCCTTGAGCTATGAGTTGACCTTGCGGGACGACGGCCAGGTGGAGATCGCTCGCGACGGAGAGGGGCGTAGCTTCATCCAGGTCAATCCCGAGGCGAATCGGGTCTTGATCGAGGTGCTACGCCGGGCTTTGGACGAGATCCGTCCGAAGAGCGTCCTGGAATTGTTCGCTGGCAATGGGAACCTGAGCTACTCCTTGGTGACGCCGGAGCGTCCATGGTTGGCGGTGGAATCCAATCCTCTAGCGGTGGAAGCGGGGAGGGCGACCCCGGCTCCGGAGGGTTCCGGGGTTGATTGGCGGGAAGGGGAGGCGGCCAAGGTCGCGGCCCAACTCTATCAATCTGGCAAAAGTTTCGATGTGGTGTTGCTCGACCCGCCGCGCGGGGGAGCTGAGGATTGTCTTCCGATGTTTCGTCAGTGGCGGCCTCCCGCCATTCTTTATGTTTCTTGCCACGTCCCGGTCTTACGCAAGGACCTCCAAGTCTTGCAAAAGTCCGGTTACGAGGTGGAATGGCTACAGCCCATCGACTTTTTTCCTCAGACCTTGAACCTGGAAACCCTAATCTATCTGCGCTTAAATCCCATGGCGCACCCCGTCAAAAAATAAGTTATCCCAGGGGGTTATCCCTCTTTTTTAAAAGTGTTACACTGAAGACATGAAGGCCCTAAACCACTTCATGCAGGATGAGGTCCGGTCCCAGGAAAACCCTCTGGGAGCCGAAAGGGTGATCGCTCCCAAGGGGGCCCTGCCTCAAGGGGCCCATCGACTCGATGCGAGCTTGCCTCTCTATGCCGACGAGACCCTGATCGATGTCGAGCGGTTGAATCTCGATTCGGTTTCTTTCCGCCAGCTGAAGGAAAACCAGGAAGAAGGCGCGACGCCCATCGCGGATCAGATTCTGGGAATCGTGAGAGAGCGGGGTAAGATGCAGAATCCGGTCACCGGTTCTGGGGGCATGCTTCTGGGCAAGGTGATGCAGGTCGGTCCCAAGGCGCCACCGCGTTTCGAGGTGGGGGATAGGGTGGCGACTTTGGTGAGCCTGACTCTTACGCCGCTGCATCTGGAAGAAATTTTATCCCTTCACCCCTCTGATCCTCAGGTGGAGGTGAGGGGGCATGCCATTCTTTTTGCTAGTTCTCCCGCCGTGAAACTGCCGACAGACCTCCCGGAGGCCATTGCCTTATCCATCCTGGATGTTTGCGGCGCCCCGGCTTGGGTGAGGCGTCTGACAAAAGTTGGAGACAAGGTCTTGATCGTCGGCGCCGGGAAATCCGGGGCTTTGGCCGCGGCGGCGGCGAGTGAAAAGATTGTCGCCGAAGACCTTTGGATTTCGGACATTTCTGAAGCGTCTTTAGAAAAAACCTTGAGCCTAGGTTTCGCCAAAAATGCCGTATGCGCGAATGCCCAATGGCCCTTCGAATTTCATGAGTCCTTCGAGCGGGCCGGTGCGCCTCGCTTCGATCTCGTGGTCAACGTCAGCAATGCTCCTGAAACCGAAACCGCCTCGATCTTGGTGGCGAAGGACGGGGGAAAAGTTTTGTTCTTCAATATGGCCACGCAGTTCAGTCGTGCCGTGCTTTCCACCGAAGGCCTAGGGCGCGATGTCGAGCTGGTGATGGGTAACGGTTTTGCGCAAGGTCATGCGGAATATACTTTAGATTTAGTAAGGAGAAACAATAGGTTAATAAAATTTTTTGAAGTGTAGGATGAGGAAAATATGCGCCTGCCTTATGTCGACAATACGAACCCGCTTTACTACCAGCGCTTTCAACCGTGGAGGGACGTGCCGCGTTCGGATTGGGACAATTGGAAGTGGCAACTACAGCACACGATTTCCAATCCCGAACAGCTGGCTGAAATTCTGCCCTTAACCGAGGAAGCCAAAGAGAGGGTCCGTCATACCCTGCCCAAGTATAAGTTCGCCGTCGCCCCGTATTACCTTTCCCTCGTGGACCCCAATAACCCGGAATGCCCCATTCGACTCCAGAGCATTCCCACCGAGGCGGAGCTTCACATCGAGGCGGGAGAGATGGACGACCCCCTGGCGGAAGACACCGATATGCCGGTGCCCAATGTCGTGCACCGTTATCCCGATAGGGTCTTGGTTACGATCACAGGGGTCTGCTCGATGTATTGCCGATTTTGTACACGTCGGCGCTTTGTGATGGATAAAGAGGGGCACAAGGAGCGCAATGAGGTCGATGTGATCTGCAATTACATCGGATCCCACCCCGAGATCCGGGACGTGATTCTTTCGGGCGGCGACGCCCTGATGATGGGGACGACGATGCTGGTCGAGATCATGAGCCGGATTCGGGCCATTCCCCACGTGGAAATCCTGCGCATTGCCAGCAAAATTCCCTGTGTTTTGCCCATGCGGATCACCGACGAGCTGGTGACCACCCTGAAACGTTTCAAACCCCTTTATTTTATGACGCACTTCAACCATCCCTACGAGCTGACGCCCGAGGCAAAAATCGCTTGCGAGCGCTTGGTGGACGGTGGTATTCCTGTTATGAATCAGAGCGTTTTGCTGAGGAAAATCAACAGCGACGCGGCGATCATGAAAAAGCTCATGCAAGAGCTATTGGCACTGCGCGTAAAGCCTTATTATATTTATCAATGCGATCTTAGCGAGGGAATCGGCCACTTTAGGACTCCCGTCGGAAAAGGGATCGAGATTATCGAATCATTGCGCGGCCACACCAGCGGCTTAGCCGTCCCCGAATTCGTGATAGACGTACCGGGAGGCGGGGGAAAGATACCCGTAGCGCCGCATTACCTGATCAGCCAGTCGGACAAAAAAGTCGTGGTGCGCAATTACGAAGGCTTCATCAGCACCTACCCTCAGCCCACTCTGACCGATTGCACCTGCTCGACCGCGAAGGCGGTGGAGACCGGTCCACCGTCCCTTCACGAACATGGGGTGGCTCGGTTGCTTCACGAGGATTCGATCTCGATCGAACCTCATGAGACGCGGGACGCCCTACACTAGGTTATGATTAGGTTTTGAAGTTGAATTCCACAGTCCACGGCCTTTTGCCTTCGGCGCCGGACTTTGAGCCTTCAGCTTGAAACATTTCGCGAATGTCCAAACTTAGCCTCGATCGCGATCAGATCGATCAGTGCCGCGACCAAGCGGTGCAGGTGATCCGCACGATCCTTCACAACGTCAACCGACATACCACCGTCTCCATCGAACGCAGCGTGCTTCGCATGCTGGGCGTCGAAGGAACTCTCGAAGAGAGCCCGAAAGACGTCGCGCCCCAGGGCCGTTATCCTCTGGTCAACGAGGTGGTCGACAAGATCGGCCAAGAGCGCTTACACAAGGGCGCCGCCTATTGGTTCGGACTCGCCGCCGCGCAGCACTCGCGGCTGACGCCCACGACCCTCGCGCGTAAGATCGCCTCCGGTGAGATCGATTTGGACAAGCTCGAGGCGGTTCCCCTCGAGAAGATCGACGAGCTTTGTCAGGCTTTCTTGACCAAGACCATCGCCAAGCTCAGGGCCTCCAACGAGAAGCGCAAGAAACGCCCCGCGTGGCGACTGTCCAGCGCTCCCCTGCGTTACATCATCGTCGCGACCGGAAATATCCAAGAAGACGTCCGGCAGGCCCAGGCCGCCGCCGAAATGGGCGCGGACATCATCGCCGTGATCCGTTCCACCGCGCAGAGCTTGCTCGATTACGTCCCCGAGGGCGAGACCGTCGAGGGGTTCGGCGGTACTTTCGCCACCCAAGAGAATTTCCGCATCATGCGCCAGGCCTTGGATCAGAGCGAAAAGCAGCTGAAGCGACGCATCGGCTTGACCAACTATTCGTCCGGGCTCTGTATGCCGGAAATCGCCGTTCTGGGCGCCTTGGAGGGCATCGATTACCTGCTCAACGACGCCATGTACGGGATCCTGTTCCGCGACATCAACATGAAGCGGAATTTCGTCGACCAATATTTTTCGCGCCGCATCTGCGCTCTTTCCGGCATCACCATCCAAACCGGAGAAGACAATTATCTAACCACGGCCGACTCGCATAAGTATTACTACCAAGTTTTGGCCAGTCACTTTCTCAACGAGGCCTTCGCCAAGGCCGCGGGGTTGCCCGACAACCAGATCGCCCTGGGTCACGCGCACGAGATCGACCCTTGGATCGAGGATTCCATTTTGTATGAGTGGGCCCAGGCCCAACTGATCCGCGAGGTCTTTCCCCGCGCCCCCATCAAGTTCATGCCGCCGACCAAGCACAAGACCGGCGATATCTTTTTCAGCTATCTTTACGACGGGATGTTCAATCTGGCCGGCATTATGACGGGGCAGACGATCCAGTTAATGGGCATGCACACCGAGGCCATCCACAATCCCTTCGTGCAAGACCGGTATCTCAGCTTGAAGAACGCCAATTATATTTTTCGCGGCGCGAAGAGCATCCAAGACGAGGTGACCTTCCAATCCAACGGAAAGGTCGCCCGCCGTGCCCGGCAAGTGCTGGAAGATGCGCTGACCTTACTCAAAAAAGTTCGCGCGAAAGGCTTGATGTCTTCCATCGAAGAAGGCGCCTTCGCGAACGTGAAGCGTTACGCCGACGGCGGCAAGGGACTGGACGGTGTCTTCGAAAAGGACCGCGATTATTACACTCCCCTGAAGGAATACCTGACGCCCAAGCAAGAAAGCCGCGAAGAAGAGCCGCGACGCTCCGATCGCGCTCGGGGTCGAGGCCGTGACCGCTTGGCCAACCGCGAAGGCGACCGCGATCGCGGTCGCCCGCAAGAGCGCGAACCATCTGCGGAAACGCCGGGACTTCGCGAGGGCGAAAGGGATGGCGGACGCGATCGCATCAACGACCGAAACGATCGCGATCCAGTTCGCGGGCGAGGTCGAGGCAACGACCGCGATCGAGGCAACGACCGGGGACGTGATTCGGCCCGAGGCCGCGGACGCGGCAACGATAGGGATCGCGGGCGAGACCGCCCCAATGACCGTGATCGAGGGAATGATCGAGGCCGTGGCCGCGATCGTGGCAGACGCCCCGAAGGAGCGCCGCAGCGGCCTCCGGTGTCCGCCGATTCGGGAGCTCCCATCGATGCCGAGAACGCAGCTCCCATTGCCGTGAACATTACCGAAACCGTCGCGACCGAAGCCGTTATTTTGCTGCCTCCTCCCGGCGAGGCCTCCGAGGCGAGGCCGGAACAGAATTTTTCGGAAGATCGCGAGGAAAACTCCGCGGAAGATTTCGCGGGTACCGAGGCAGAGCCTGGTCCCGGAGAAGAACAGGCCCGCGGCGAAGATCCCGGGCAGCGTTCCGGGCCGTCCCGAGGACGTCGTCGTGGACGGCGAGGCGGGAGAGGTCGAGGCCGTCGTGGCGGAAGAGGGCCGCGACCGCCGATGGGAGCCACCGAAGGCGCGGGACAAGAGGGCGTTGCGCCGCCAAGTTCCGTCACCGAGCGTCCATCGGAGTCTTATTCCGCCCCCAGTGAGTCCCCCAAACCTGATCGCGACGAGTAAAAGATATGCCCATGGAAACATTGAAACGTTGGTTTCAAAAAAAGAGCGAAGAGTCTTTGCCGACTCCCGGGCAACCGGTGAATTTGCGCCGCATCATGCCTTACGGCGACCAGATGAACGACGGGGCCATGCAATTGAGCTTCACGCTTCCGGTCGACCACTCCCCTGAAGCCAAGGAAGCCGCTCGTCTTTACGTCGAAAAGCTGGGTTTCCACGAAATCCACGTCGCCAACGCCGAAGCGATAGGCGCGGGCTTCACCTATTTCGTCGTTTTTGCACGCGCGAAGCACGCCATCGATTTCACGAAGGTGAAGGTCGCCAAGGCCGACTTCCAAAAATTGGATTTCGATCAGGTCATGAAGCTTGCCGATGAAAAATTGAAAAGACGCCTTGTCGTGATCGGCGCGACCACAGGTACCGACGCCCATACGGTCGGTCTCGATGCGATCATGAACATGAAGGGCTACGCCGGAGATCCCGGCCTCGAGCGCTATCCTTGCTTCAAGGTGGTCAATCTGCGCTCACAGGTCGACAATAAAGAATTGGTCGAAGCGGCCCTCGAGCTGAAGGCCGACGTCATCCTGATCAGCAAGCTCGTCACGCAGCGTGGTCAGCACCTGCAAGACCTCAAAGACTTGCTCCCTCTCCTCAAAGAGAACAAGAAGCTCAACCAGCCCTTGCTCAAGATCGTCGGTGGTCCGCGCATGACGCACGCCATCGCCGTCAAGCTGGGCTACGACGCCGGCTTCGGCCCAGGCACCTTGCCTAGCGAGGTCGCGAGTTTCATCGTTCATGAGTATAGCAAAAAGGCGAAGTGATCTGGCCTAAGATTTGCTGTCTTGCCTGGAAAGGTTACTTGAACTACAAAGGCAAGAAAGGCTGCTTATGGAACGTCTTGAAAATTGGTTTCTCACCCTCAATCAAAAGCTCGAGAAGATCGACGTTGATCTTATGGGTATTCGCGGCGAATTGGGCGATATCCGGGAGTTTATCGAGCATCATCAAACCGATATTCGCATCTGTAAATTGGCCATAGAGCGGGTCGACGACAAGGTCGAGAGCCTCCGAAAACACTCCTAGCCCGTCTTATTTTCAGAAACTTTGAAAAAAATCTTCGCGCTGTTACACTATCGGTAGAATGGCGAGGAAGCCCAAAAAAGTGACGCAGCGCGTGCGCATGAGTTCGGCGGACGCCCATTATGCCGGGGGCCTCGTGGACGGCGCCCGTATCCTTGCCCTGTTCGGGGACGTCGCCACCGAGCTATTGATCCGCTCGGATGGAGAAGAGGGCTTGTTTCGCGCCTATGAAAGCGTCGAATTCCTGGCTCCGGTTCACGCCGGGGATTTCATCGAAGCCGAAGGCGAAATCCTCCGCTTCGGACGCACTTCCCGAAAAATGAAATTTATCGCGCGCAAGATCATCGCGGCCGACCGAGTTTCGAATCCTCCCGGCAAGGCTCAGGTTTTGAAAAAGCCCTTGGTCGTTTGTCGAGCCGTTGGGACCTGCGTCATCGTGGGGAAAAAATGAGTCCCTCGAACAGGAATCTTCCGGTCATTCTCACTTGCGCCCTCGTCGGCGCCGAGTTGACCCGCGAACAAACCCCGTATTTACCCCTAAGCCCCGAAGAAATCGTCGCTTCCGCTGTGGAAGCTCACTCCGCCGGCGCCGCCATTCTCCATCTTCATGTCCGAGACGACCAGGGGCGGCCGACTTGCAGCGAGGCCGTGTTCCAGGAGGTCGTCCGAGGCATTCGAGAACGTTGCGACGCCATCCTTCAGGTTTCCACGGGTGGCGCCGTTGGAGACAGCGAGGCTGATCGATTGCGCCCTCTGGAGGCCGCGCCGGAGATGGCTTCACTGACAACTGGTTCGGTCAATTTTGGTGACGAGGTCTTCTTGAATCCGCGACCCTTCGTCCAAAAGTTGGCCGAAGCGATGAAGGCGCGCGGGATCAAGCCCGAGATCGAGGTCTTCGACGCCGCGATGCTCGAAGAGGGGATTCGTCTCGCCGATGAGGGCTTGATCGAGAGTCCCTTACACTTCGATTTGGTTTTGGGTGTGCCGGGAGCCCTGTCCGCGACCGAACGAAACCTCGACTTTTTGGTTTCTGGCATCCCCGAGGGATCGACCTGGTCCGTGGCCGCCGTCGGGCGTTGGCAGTTTCCGATGGCGCAGCTGGCCCTAGAGAAGGGTGGACATGTCCGCGTCGGTATGGAAGACAATATTTACCTGGAAAAAGGGGTGTTGGCGAAGTCCAACGCCGAATTGGTCGCCAAAGCCAAAAGCTTGGCCGCGGCGGCGGGAAGGCCCTCGGCGTCTTCCGCGGAAGCGAGAGACATGCTTCGATTGCGCCCTTAAAACCTTCTTAAAGCGCCCTTTGATATGCCCGGCATCGGAATCATCCTCAATCCTCACAGCAAGAAGCACAAGAAAGACCCGGACAAGCTCAAGCGCATGAGTTTCATCGTCGGCGATCGCGGCAGCTGCGAGGCCACCGAGGATCTCGCGGACCTGCGTCGGGTGGCGGAATCCTTCAAGACCCGCGACATCGACATTCTCGCCATCGGCGGGGGAGATGGGACCAACCACGTCACGCTTTCCATCCTGATTGAAGTGTACGGCGAAAAGCCCCTGCCCAAGGTGACCTTCCTGCGCGGCGGCACGATGAACACCCTCGCGAACGCCTGCAACATCAAGGGCGCCCCGGAAAAAATCCTGAGCAACCTCATCTACAAATACCACGAGGACGAACCCTTCGAGACCACCGAGATGGATTTGATGCAGGTCAACGACAAGTACGGGTTCATCTTCGGGACCGGCGTCATTTTTCGTTTCATGCAGTCCTATTACACCGGCGCGCCTCCTTCACCTCCGAAGGCGGCTTGGACTTTAATCCATTCGATCTCCTCGGCCATCGTCAACGGTCCCTTCGCCCGCGACATGTTCTCCCGGTTCGACGGCGAGGTGACAGTCGGCGGGAAGAAATGGCCCTTCGCGAATTGGTCGGCGCTGTATGCTGGGTCGATTCCCATCCTCGGCCTGAAGTTCCGGGTTTTCCATTATTCGGAGGAGATAGGAAAATTCCATGCCATCGGCTTTTCCCTCCCGCCGCGCAACGTGCTTCGACATGTCGACGACATGTTTTTCGGAAAGCCTTCCCGTTCGGAAAACCTGATCGAGATGCCCGCCCAAGACATGCGGATCGAGTTGGCCGAACCCATGGGCTACACCATCGACGGCGACATGATGACGCCGAAAAAAGTTTTTCGGATTCGTACCGGCCCCCGCCTTAAAATTTTGGTGAAATGATTCCCTAGGGATTGGGAGTCGTCGCGCGTTCCAGCACCAACCACGAAACCATCGATTCCCCCGGTTCGGCGGCGACGGCCGAGCCGCCCTGCAAGGGCAGGTTCGATCGGCGCAGGCGAAGCTCCAGCAGCGACAATCCGGGAGTTCTCAGGACCAGGTTGGCCAAGTCTTCCACCGCGTCGTCCCGTTCCGACATGATGAAGGCCTTGCCGCCATCAGAAAGGTTCCGGTTGATGCTTCTCTCGAGGAAGTCCTGCAAATTCGCGCCGCGCTCGGAGGTGTCGCGGGGCGGGAGCTCGGCCAGTACCGGAGGAAAATAGGCTTCGATCAGGTCGGCCGGCGGAGGCGGCTGTTCGGCGGTCTGAAAGCGGATGTCGGGATCGAACTCCCATTCTCCCGATCTCTTTCTTCTTTCGGTGCGGAATTGGAGTCGTCTTTCAGTGGTTCGAATTCTCGCCTCGTCATAGCCGATATGGGTAACGCGATGCCCCTGTTCTCCCAGTTGGAAGGTGCGAGTCCCATCGTTGTCCCCCAATAGAAGCAGATTCAGTTTGGAGCCGATGATTTCGTAGGAACCGTCCGGTAGGCGTTGGTAGGGGAAATTCGGAGGGAATTGAACGACCTCCTGTTCGGGGTGCTGTTCGCCTTCGAGGCCCATTTGCAGCCAACTGCGGGCGCGACGCGCGTTGTCGAGAGGGTCTTGGACCAATCCGGTGTTGTCGATGAAATTGATCAGGAGATTCACCGACCGAATCAGATGAGTCAAACAACGTTGGGCTTCCGGAGATTTGGAGCCGGCGACATCCCCGCGTTGGGCATGGCGCTCCGACATGCGTCGGAGGCTTTGGTATTCCAGCGCTAGCTCTTGCAAATAAGGCAAGAGTCCCGATCGGCCGCTCTCGAGGGAAAT
>JAIOPF010000057.1 GCA_021414045.1 Deltaproteobacteria bacterium
GTTCGGCGCGGTGAGGTCTTTGACGATGGTCAAGACTTGGCATTGGTAATTTTCGCGGCAATCCTGGGCCAACTGCTCCAGTTTTTGGGAATCCCTTCCCACGATGACGAGATTGTGATGCTGCTGCGCGAAACGGTGGGCCAACTGGTAGCCGATCCCGCTCGAGGCTCCCGTGATCAGCACGGTCGGGAAGGGATTGGCGGTGAAGGGGATGTGTTCGGTGTGGAGCTGGTAAGCGTAGTCGGCGCTGGCGAGCAGTTCCTTGTCTCCATCGCTGTCCCCATAGGCGTAGACGATGTATTGAGACCGATCTCCCAAGAGGGCATGCAGCCGCCGCGCCTTCTCGGGTCCGACGCAACTAGCGCCCAAAATTTTCCCGGTAAAAGTCCCGTCTTGAGCGGTCTCGAGCTCCGTCACCGAGATCTCGCCCACGCCGTATTGCTTCGCCCAAGCGCGGGTATAGACGTCGAAGGAGCGGCTGATGACGATGCAGCGATGCCCCCTGTCTTGGTGCCATTTCAGGCGCTGGATCATCGTCGGATTGAGGTAGCGCGGCATCACGTCCCGGGCGAATTTTTCTCCGACGGCCTCCACGTCCGCGGCCTTTTTCCCCTGGAAGACGGATTGGGTGATTTTTTTGAGGGCGTTTTCGTCTTGGACGTGCAGTCCGTAGCAGGAGAGCCAGAAGGAATTCTTGAGGGCGAATTGGACGAAATTCCTCCTGCCCAGCAGGTAACGGAAAAAGCGGAGGCCGCACTCCCCGCGGCTCAGGGTGCCGTCGAAATCGAAAACGGCGGCGACCTTTTTCATAAATCTCCTCTCGGACGGGAAGGAATCTCCGAAATTTCGAGAGGTTTGCCGGCGGCTTCCGGGCCGCTATTGTTTTTCGTGGAGACGAGGGCTTGCTCGCTCAAGGAGATAAGGCTTGCGCGCAGTCGCCTGGTCAGATCCTGGGCGGATTCCATGAGGCCCATCCCCTTCGCCTGCGTCGGGTCTCGCATCGGCATCAGCGGTTTTCCGATGCTCACGAGAATGGGACCGCGGCTCTTGGGGAACTTGGAGTCCTTGGGCCAAAATTCATAGCCTCCCTCGACGTGCACCGGGACGACGGGGCAGCCTTGAAAACTCGCCAGAATCCCGACGCCCGCTTTCAGAGGCAGAAGTTGCCCATTGGGGCTGCGCGTCCCTTCGGGATGCACCAAGAGGATCTTGCCCCGTTGCAGGATATCCAGGCCCATTTGCAGGATGGCATGGGAGAATTTTTCGCGTTCAATCGGGATGGTCCGGCACAATTGGGCGATTAGGCGCGTCGCCGGTTTGTCGAAGAACTCCTTCGCGCCGATCACGGCGATGTCGTCTTGCGCGGCCTTGGGCAGCAGGCAGGCGACGAAGATATTGTCCAAGTAGGATTCGTGGTTTGGCGCCAAAATATACGGTCCCTGGGCGGGCAGGTTTTCCAATCCCTGGACCCGCAGGCGGCAAGCGCCGCGAAAGAAAATTCGAAAGGCCTTGAGGAACCAAGGACGAAGCCTGGGATGGGAGTCCAGGATCTCCTGCGTCGCTTGGTGGATTTCCGGCGGGGGATTCGATAAAATTCCCGCCAGGCCCGCCTGCGGATTCCCATCGGGGAACGCTTGATCGACGGAAAAGTCGCTTCCCTGCAATTCAGGGAGGGATTGCAGGTATTGCAAGATGGCTCCGACTTCCCGAAGTTCTCGCGTGGTCTCTTCGGGAATCGACACCCGGAAGCGCTCTTGAACCGAGTTCCAGAAATCCAGCATGGTCAGGGAATCGAATCCCAAGTCGAGCGAGAGGGAACTCGAGGCTCGGATTTGGACCTTTTCGGGGAGCTGCGCCTCGATGAGCTTTAATAGCGGCGATGCGATAGCCCCTTCCATCGGCGCTTCCGCGGCGGCGGGCGTCGTCGAGGGCTCCTTTTTGCCCCCCAGGAATTCACGAACTCCTTCACGAAGGGCAGGTCTCCCAGGCGGCTCTGTACCTCGTCGGGAAAGATCTTCTTCCCGTTAGGAGTGACGATCACGTCCTTGCTGCGGCCCGTGACGAACAGGAAGCCGTCCGAATCCAGGCAGCCCAAGTCGCCGGTCTTGAACCATCCTTCAGTTTCGAACACCGCCGCCGTATCCTCGACGTTTTTGTAGTAACCCTGCATCACCGCCGGTCCTTTGACGCAGATTTCGCCCACGCCGGAAGGGTCGGGATTTAGGACCATGACCTCGGAATCGGCGCAGACCTTGCCCACGGATCCTAGCCGATAGTGGGCGGATCCCAAGTCATTGGCGGAGACGACCGAGGTCGTCTCGGTGAGGCCGTATCCTTCGAGAATGGGCAGGCCCAACAGGTTGAATAGTCGGGCTAGACGGGGTTCCAGAGGAGCGCCTCCGGAGGAAAGATATTCGATCCTGCCCCCGAAGGTGTCGTGGACCTTTTTAAACAGGATTTTTTTGAGCGATCGCAGGCTCGTGGGCTCACGTCCCAAGGCGCGGTAGGCGGGACCCTTGAGGTAGGGGACCAGGGACTTGGGGAGCTTCTCGGCGAGCTGCTTCCGAATCGTTTTGCCGATATTCTCGTAAAATGCCGGGACTCCCGCGACGTGCTGCGGTCGCAAGTCTTGCAGGGTTTTTAAGATGACCCGAACGTCGATTTTCGAAAAAAGAATGACGGATTGTCCGTAGAGCACATTGGCCAGGAAACCGATGAAGCCGTAGATGTGGTTCAAGGGAAGGATCATGAGCGTCATTTTGCCTGGTCTGTCGCCGCGCCGGCGCATGCGCGCGGCGTTATGCAAAATATTGGACTGAGAGAGAAGCACGCCCTTGGGGATCCCGGTGGTTCCGGAAGTATAGATCAAGGAGGCGATGGAATCTCCGCTGGAGTTCGGTAGCGGCCCAACCGTGTCGGCGGCCCCCGCCTTCACGATTTCCGAAAGGGAGTCTTGAACGTCGTTGTTGACAATCGAGGGGCCCCAACCGATGCGACGACGAAGCGAAGGGACCGTCACGCTCAGTTCCAAGGCCTGGGCTGAAAAATTTTCCGAGAAAAACAAGAGGGAGGCTTCCGCATGGTTCAGGATCGTGGTCCATTCGAGGGGGGAAAGACGGGGATCGAGCGGAACGACAACCAAGCCCGACGCCGAAGCGGCGCAATAGGCCACCAACCATTCGTAGCGATTTTCCGACAAAAGCCCCACCTTGCTGCCGGGTCCGAGGTCCAATCCCTTCAGGTGAGCGATCAGCGCTTGGACTTCCGCGAAGACCTCACCGTAAGTTTTGATGAGATAATTGGAATCCACCGGTTGGTAGATCATTGGTTTTGAGGCGAACGTGGCGCAACAGGCTCGAAATCGCTCGTAGATGCTCTCAGGCATAGATCAAGATGTCGGGAAAATAGAAATTCCCATACCCCTGACCGTAATTGTGAGTAAAATCAGCGCGCTTGTCTCTATAAATTTATTGAAAATAAGTAACCGATTGGGCACCCGCTGCCGCGATTAAAAATCGGGCGATGTCGAGGGGCCCGCCTTGGCGTAAAGCTCGGGATGGGCCCCCTTGTCCAGGCTCAGGAATTGCGCTTCGTTCAATAGCACCCGTTTGCCGTCGAAGACGGCGAGGAATTTATTTTCCGATTTGTGCTTCCAGACGTGAGCGGGGACCTTGGCGCAGGGATAACCCGGCACGGCCGTGGCGTAGCTCGCCGCCTCGGCGTCGCTGACCCCGCTGAACTTCACGGTGTCGGAGGCGGCGGTTGGTGGAGATGGCG
>JAIOPF010000369.1 GCA_021414045.1 Deltaproteobacteria bacterium
GACGTGGAAGTGGAGTTTATTCCCTAAACTTGAGACCCACCTTTTTCTCCATTCGAAGTTCGACGAAGTAATCAAAGGCGATGGCCGCCCCCTTGCGGAAGGGCCAGGTGAGGAAAAAGAAGCCTAGGGCGGTGGCCGCGATGAGAATTCGGCCCATCCAGAGGTTATTCGGCAAAATCCACAGCATCGCCAGGACGAAAAGGCCGGTAATGAAGGCGGTGCTTATGTACATAAAAGCCCAGGTGTCGCCTTCTCGCGAAGCCAAGGGCAACCGGCAAATGGCGCAGACGTCTTGCACCTGGATCCAACTTTCGAAGATTTTGCCCTGCCCACATTGTGGGCATTTCCGACTTAAACCCCTCCAAAAGATCTGTAAATTTTCCATAGCCTTTTTCCCAGGTTTTGCTAGGGACGCCCATCGTGCGTGAGATCTTCATAACTCTCTATGCTTAAAACACTCAAGAAGTTCGTCCTCGGGCCGCCGCTTGCCAGCGCCGACCTGCATCATCAAAAACTCACCAAAAAGGTCGCTCTGGCGGTCTTTTCTTCCGACGCCCTGTCTTCCGTGGCCTACGCCACCGAAGAAATTTTGCTGGTTTTGGTGACCGCGGGAATGACCGCGGTGCAGCTTTCGCTGCCCATCGCGATCGCCATCGGGATCTTGCTGATTATCGTCGTCAGCTCTTACAGCGAGACGATCCATGCCTATCCTTCTGGTGGCGGCGCCTACATCGTCGCCAAGGAGAACCTGGGCACTTATCCTGGGCTGGTTGCGGCGGCTTCGCTGTTGACCGATTACATTTTGACCGTCTCGGTCAGTATCGCTTCGGGAATCGCGGCGGTCACGTCGGCCTTCCCGAATTTGTACCCTTATCGCGTGGTGATTTGTTTGTTCTGCATTTTGGTGATCACCTTGGCTAATCTGCGCGGACTGAAGGAATCCGGCGCTATTTTCGCCGTTCCGACCTATCTCTTTGTCTTCAGCTTTTCGGCCCTGATCATCATCGGCTTTTATCGTTATTTCTTCGGAGATCCGGTCGCCATTCAAGAAGTGACGCATTATCCCCCGGCGTCCCATGCGCTGACCTACTTTTTGATCTTGCGGGCTTTTTCCTCGGGTTGCGCGGCCTTGACCGGAGTCGAGGCTATTTCGAACGGAGTGCCAGCCTTCAAGGCTCCGGAATCCCGCAATGCCAACATCACCTTGGTATCGATGGGCCTCATCCTTCTCGCCATGTTCTTGGGAATCACGGAATTGGCCCGTTTCTTCCACGTCTTGCCCGTGGGCGACGAGACGGTGGTCAGCCAAATCGCGCGCCATGTTTTCGGGACCGGACCTTTCTATTATGTCATCCAAGCGGCGACGGCCATGATCTTGATCTTGGCAGCCAACACCAGCTACGCCGACTTCCCCAGATTGGCGTCCCTACTGGCGAAGGACGGTTATATGCCGCGCCAGCTCGCCTCCTTGGGCGATCGACTGGCTTTCTCGAACGGCATCTTGCTCTTAGGGGTGGCCTCGGGCGTCCTGATCGTCATGTTCGGCGCCAATACCCATCATTTGATCCCGCTCTATGCCGTCGGCGTCTTTACCTCGTTCAGCCTCTCCCAATCCGGAATGGTGGTGCATTGGGTCAAGCTGAAGGGGAAGGGATGGTTCCACAAGGTCATCATCAACGGCCTCGGCGCGACGGCGACTTTCGTGACCCTCTTGGTCATCGCCTCGACGAAGTTCACGCACGGGGCCTGGATGGTCATCGTCTTCATTCCGCTCGTGATCCTGTGGTTCGTCGCGGTGCATGCGCACTACCGGGATATCGTCGACCAGCTGCATCCCAACCTGAACGACCTCTTGCCGCCCAAGTTGCATCGGGTGCTCATTCCCATCTCGGCCTTCCATAAGGGCACCGCCAAGGCGATTAGCTATGCCCTTTCGATGTCGAGCGATGTGCGCGCGGTATACATCGCCTTGGATCCGGAGCGCGCCGCGAGGATGCCCGAGATCTGGAGCAATTGGTGCATCGACATTCCCTTGGTGATCCTCGAATCGCCCTATCGCTCGATTATCCGCCCCTTGCTGGACTACATCGACGAGCTGCAGAAGGAGGAAAAGGACCAGCTGATCACCGTGGTTCTGCCGGAATTTGTGGCGGCGAAGTGGTGGCAGCAGATCCTGCATAACCAGACCGCCTTGATGATCCGGGGCATCTTGATGTTCAAGCGAGGCGTCTCGGTGACCTCTGTCCGGCATTTCCTGGATTATTAGCCGTCCCCGAAAACCGGTAAAATTCACCCAGAATTCACAAGAAGGCGACCGTTCTTTCTCCTCCCGCGCCGAAAATCGCGGGTAATAAAAGGAGAAAGCATGAAAAATTGGATGAAAGCCCTGGCGCGACGTTACGAGGAAACCCGCCGCCAAAACCCCAGGCAAAAATTGTTGGTGATTTTCGACATCGACGGCACCATCCTCGATATGCGGTACATGATGCTCTATGTGCTGCAACTCTTCGATCGCGAGCACGGTACCCGGTATTTCGAGAATCTGGACGTCGAGGAATTGAACATCCACGAAAACCAGCTCGAGACCTTTCTGGTCGCCCGGGGTCTCTCCGACGAGGCTCGCGAAACCCTGATGAAATGGTATGAAAAGAACCGCTGGGCTCCCAGCGCGGTGATGCAGTCGCATCGGCCTTTCCGCGGCGTGTTGGAAGTCATTCGGTGGTTCCAGATCCAACCCGAGACCTACGTGGCCTTGAACACCGGCCGCCCGGAATTCCTGCGTGCCGACACCTTGCGATCGCTCAACGCCTTGGCAGGCGAGTTTCGCGTCGATTTCAAGAGCGAACTCTTGTTCATGAACCCCTCGAATTGGGAGCACGACATCGTGCTCTCGAAGGTCGCGGGCATTCGGCATTTCGAGAGCGAGGGGTTCAAGGTGGTGGCCTTCATCGACAACGAGCCAGCGAATCTAAAGGCCGTCGCCGATGCCGATCCGGAGCAGAATATTCTTTTGTTGCACGCCGACACACTGTTCGAATCTCACCCCCGCCACGTCCCCGCGCATTCGGTAAGCGGGAAGGACTATGACTTGGTTTCCTTGATCGGCGAAGAGAGCCTGCCCAAGCACGTGCAATTCGTTTGGCAGGGGGTCAACGATATTCCCAACTTAAGACAGTTCCTCGCCAGCAATATCACCTGGGGCGAAATGGATTTGCGGATGGACCCGGAAGGCCGGGACTTGATCTTGCGGCACGACGATTTTTACGAGTTTCCGCACGGAGAAGACGAAAGTCTTTCGTATTTCGAGCCTTTCCTGGCCTCATTCGAAAAGGGAGGGAAATCACTGCAGATCGATTTTAAGGAGGGGGGGCCTTGCGTGGACCGCGCCATCGATCTGCTGGAGAAGGTGGCCATCCCGGAAGAGCGGCTTTGCTTCAAGGGTAACCTGCATCACCTGGAAGAACGGGGGATTCGCCTTTTATCGGCGGCCTTCGCCCGAGCAGGCGAAGAAGTTCTTGGACCGCTTGGCCGGTTGGGGCGTGAATCGCTTCGGCTTGAGCTGGGACCTGGGGAAAAAGCCCGGAATCCAAGAGCAGATCCAAGCTTGGGGATTTCGCGTCGCCATCGAGGGAGTCCCGGACCTGGAAGCCTTCCTGCAAGCGACTTTATCCTTGCCCGATGCCATCGCCTCGGATTTCAACTTTCCTCAGTGGTGCTATTATGGCCGCGGGGCGGGGGTGGGGCGGAGTTATCGGTATGAATTCACCAAACCAGATCCGTCTTATATTTCTTGAATGTCTTGTCCGGCGAGATCAGGGGCAAACCTTCGGTTTTCGATTGGGCGACCAGTATCCTGTCGAAGGGGTCCCTGTGATGATCGGGAAGTTGAGTGACAGCCAGGCTGTGCTTGTGGCTGATCGGCAAAGGGATCAATCCCATCTCGAAGATGATATTGGGCAGCCAGAGGTGAGGGCGTTCTTTTAATTGAAGTTTGCCCAGCGAGTATTTGATAGCAATTTCCCAGGTCGAGGCGGCGCTCAGGACCAATTCGTGGCCTTCCTCCAAAATGTGTCGAGATTTTTTCGAGAGCTTGTTTTCTTCTCCAAATATCATCCAAAGAAAGACCGAGGTATCGAGCAGGTATTTCATAGGCCGAGACCCGGCAAATCTTCTTCGGTGAGATCTTCGAAGAACTCGGGGAGTACCTCGCCGAAACCTTTCGCCAAACCTAGGGGCGTTTTCTTGGAGCCGTATCCTTTGGGAAGCGGGGTGATGAGGGCGATGGGTTTATTGTCTTTGCATAGGACAATGGTCTCGCCTTCCTGCACTTTAGCCAGGTATTTGGAAAGATGAGTTTTCGCCTCGTGGATGTTTAGATTAGTCATTTGAGTAAACTAACCTAGTTTAATTTGGCAATCAAGGACATTCCTGTTGACCGGTCTCATCAAAATATCATAAGCCCAAACACCGTTGTTTTCCGCTCACGCCGGGTGTGAGGGGCCGTATCCGTTCATTCATGGAGGTCCTCGTGTCCCGGCGTTCTATTTTTCCTCGAATCCTCGTCGCTTTATTTTTTGCCCTCAGTCTGAACCATTGCAGTTCTGGAAACACGACCGCCAACCCAGTTCTCGGCAAGGTTCCGGGGTCTTGGGCGAAATACCTTTCCGTAGGATCCATTGGCGCGACTTTGGATGTCTATGGGAGCGACGGGCAATCCCACCTTCACCAAGATCTGGTCTCGATCAGGAACAGGGGACCATTACTTCCCCCCAGTTTAAACTGCCGATTGGGGATACTTATCGTTTCGTCATTATTTTTAGTTACGGTTTTGCCGGGGGCGAGGCCGTCCCTTATGCCTTCGCGGATTTCAATTGGCTGGTCGACGAGTTCAGCGAGGCGGTTAGTTTTTCGGAGAATGACATCCGCTATCAATACGATGCCCAGGATCCTTCGATTTCCGCCTCTTTGTCCGAAGGGAAAATTCCCAATCTGGATTTGGACAACGATGGTTGGAGCAATTGGGAAGAATTGCGCGACAAGGTGAGCCCTAGGGACGCGAACAGCGTTCCTATCGTTCCTTCCGTGGAAGTGCATGGACAACAAGATGGAAACTCGTCTTCCGCGACGATTGTCGTCACCGCTCGGGACAACGCGCATGTCGAGGATCTTCGCTTGGTGGACCCGCTTTGCGGCGTCACGGTGATCAGCGACACTTTGGCGAATAACGTCGATGGTTCGGTGACCCGGACCTTGACCCTACGCCTCGACTTGTTGAGCGTCAGCAAGAATCCGAGATCCTTGCAAGGCTTGGCGGATGACGGAGTCACCCCGGCGCAAAATGTGAATCAAACGCTGAACTTCACGATCAGCGGAAATGCCTCCCAGCCCTATTTTGTCTTCACCGAGCCCGAAGAAAATGCGGAAATCGAAGGAGAAACGGTGTTCCACGGCATTGCCTGCAGCCGGGATGAAATCAATATTCCTTCGGCAAAATTCCTCAATCAGGAAGTAAACTCGGCGGGGTGGACTGGCCAAAAAAATATCCAGACAGGGGATTACGAATTGCAAAGCGATTTGGTCAATACGGTGCTGTTGCCGGACGGACCTAATTCTTTCAAGGTCGAGGTGAGCGATGCCAACAATAAGGTGGGGCAGGGCGCTAGGACCTACCGGGTCGTGAACGACAACGAGATCAAGATCGTCTCTCCCGTCGGACGACGGTGGGTGTTCGGTAACGAGCAGATCGCGGCGACGGTGAAGAATTTGTCCGACAGCAATCTTGTCGTGATCGAGGGGGATTCAAGTTTTAGCCTGACCTCGAGCACCGCCGGCGGAGCGGTGGGTCGCTTGGGAGTTGGTAACTTGCCCGAGGGGACGGTTGTCCCCCTGACCTTCAGGGCGGTGCGTTCGGACGGGTCCGAAATCACGAGGAAAGTTGATTTTACGGTGAGGAATAAGCCTCAAATCGTTCTTTTTCAACCGGAGGCGTCGAAGCCGTTCCGTAACTGGAGTACTAATTTGAATTATCGGGTCTTGAACGTCGATCCGAATCAGCTCTCAATTGGAGGGCAGCCTACTGCCGAAGCAGGGCAACGGCAGTGCTCCGAGGATACGGCGGCTAAGGGAATTACGGTTTGCAGCGGTACCTTTCCGATCAAGGTGACCGGCAATCAGACCTACACATTGAATTCCTTCCGGGGCGTCACCTCCGGAGAAACCTGCGCTAACTGCTCGGCGAGCCAAGATTATACGATGACCCCCGCCGGGAATCTGCCGAACGATATTCCGGAGATCAACGCTGCCATCGCGGTGGATGATGAGCCGGAGAGCCCGGAGAGGATTGCGTTTCCCTCAGAGAGTCCTGCTAAGGCTTACCGTTTAACGATTCGGGATATCCGGCACGATACAGAAATATTTTCAACGGAAGCGAATAGCGGTCAGATTGTGACTTTGACAGGTTTGGAGGCGAGGACGGACTATCACGCTAGCATTCAGGTGATGGATGGCCCTGGGGGGAATTTGGAACAGGAGATGTTTAAGGATTTTACTACCGGGGATCTGGGGTTGGTGGGGTGGTGGAGGTTTAAGGATGTAGTATTAGGAAAAGACAGCAGTGGAAAAAATAACCATGGCACCGCAGTGGGTGCGACAAAGTACCAAAGCGGCGAGGAATCTGCATTGGCTTTCAATGAGTTTGGCAACCGAATGGATGCCCCGATAAATGGATTTTCCTCAAATCAGGGTACGCTTACATTTTGGTTTATTCCCGAATTTGACCTTTTTAGCGTTATTGGAAATGGAGCAAATGCCGACATTGTATCCTTATTGAACATTGGAGGTTGGAATATAAATTCGTTAAGGGTGATTTACTCGAATAGTTCTGCATACTGCCCCACATCTGATTACGACCATTCCCTGTGTCTTGGTGTTCACGGGGCACCGGTTCCTGAACCCATTTCAAATATAGGGCAGAAATTTTTGCCATCAGGCGAAAGTTGGAATTTTGGAGCAGTCACATGGAATCAAGGCACTAATCAAATTTCTCTATATAACAGTATAACAAATACTACGGTGACCTATCCGGTGAATTTTGCTTTTTCCTTTGCGAATAATAAAATTAGCTTTGGATATTCAGGGGTTACCTCAGATGGATGGCCCGCCTTTGCATTTTGGTACAAGGGGCTATTAAGAGATGTTCAGGGCTATAACCGCACTCTATTTGAAGGTGAAATTAAAGATATCTGCAACAATTTGATTATGGGTCAGTGTCCTTAATGTTTCAGTAAGTACATGAAATTTAAACTGTTGTTTTACGCAACAAAATTTGTGATCAAGCGATAAATAAGCGCAAAACCAAACACTTCCCAAGCGATGCCAACTGCCCAATCCGGGTTCTTTAATTGAAGTGGTAAGGTCATCGAGGAGTTTGAAATGAAAGGTCTCTTTAAAGCCCTTTTCGCTTTTTTGGCTGTTATCGTTTTTCTTTCTGCTGGTCAGGCTTGGTCCCAAGCGAAAAGGGACCCGGATACTGCTTACGATCCCGTTAATAATCGCTACTTTATGGTCTGGGAAGAGGTGGATGGTTCCGGTAATACTAATATCCTCGGTCAGTTTCGTAATCCCGACAGCACAGTGGTTCCAGGATCTCCTACCCTGATATCTGATCCTCGCCCGACTCAAGGGTGCTTTTACGGACAGTTTGATTCTCAGAATGGGGATGTAACGACTCCAAGTAATTGCCCAGAAAATAAAAACCCCTCGGTGGCCTATAACAATGGCCAATTTATCGTGGTTTGGGAAGTCCATGGAACGGCCGCTGCCCCGGCTTCCGCTCCGGATAATCAGTTCGTCAATATCTTTGCTCAAGTCATCGATGCCAATAGTTTAAATCCGCTTCCCGGATGGGAAGAGGGGATTCTGATCAGCAAAGTATTTATCGCTGCGAACAATGCAGAATCAAGTTGCGGTGACCGACATGCTTGCAACGACGGACAAATTCAGGCTTGGAGCCAGTCGATTAATCCAGATGTCGCTCCTCGCGTTGGCGGACAAGGTTTTATCGTGACATGGCAAACGAATAAAGATTTTATCGGCTGCGCGGATACGGATCGACGTCGTGGTTGGGCCGTGTATGGGCGTTATATTGATCAAAATTTCTCAGCGACCTCGACG
>JAIOPF010000058.1 GCA_021414045.1 Deltaproteobacteria bacterium
ACCAGGTAACTCACCAAGAAATTCCTTACACCGTTGAACCGTACCAGGCCCAAGAAAACGGCTGGTATTTAAACCCCGACAACCAGGAACGAAAATGGCCTCTAGGCCATGAGGTGATTGCCGTCATCCAGGATGGGGCCGATGGTCCCCAAGGCGTGAGGGGAAATATTCCTTTCAAGCAAATCTATGTCTTCTCTTTCACCGCAAACCTCGAAAGTCCCGTGATTCCGATCTTGGATCCGGCGACATATTAGGGGAAAGAAACCAGCACCCTTTCCTTAAAAAAATTAATTCAAAATAAATTTATGCCACTAATTCCCAATCTCCGCGCCCGTCGGCCGATGTTAATCCCGGTGACCCTCGAGGGATCTAGGCTCTCAGCCTCGGTAACGGAAAAAAGCTTTGAGCCTACCAAACTCGGAACTCCCGCGCGCTATCAACTTGAAGCGGAGATCACGGCTCTGCCCGGAAGTCGGATCCTGTCTATCACCAGTCCTAGTTCGAAGGTGACTCTCCAAGATGCCCCGGCCGCAATTCCTTCAATCAATATCCGGAAACTGTTGGTGACGGCAAAAGCCCCCGGGCTCTGCGACACGACGAATCCCCGAGAGCCGCTGTCTCTCGTGATCGATTATTCTATTCAGGGAAAAACCTTTCGAGAATCGCTGGATGTCGACTACCTCTGTTTATTGGGGGACCTCATTCCCGAGGATTCCCGTTCCACCAATAAAAAGGCGGCCGATTTTATTGCGGGCCTCGCCAAAATATACCAAAAAGATCCGGTGATCCAGACCTTGTTACGTCGAGCCCAATTGTTTTCGCGAGGTTCGGCACTCGAGGAGCATCGCCGGGTGATGGAATGGGTGATACCTGAAATTATCGACGACCCGCATGATGGGGCCCCGGGGTGGACGCCCGGATCCGCGTATGTCCTGTCTCCCAGCGAATCCTTGCGCTTCGGGGGTGATTGCGAGGATTGGTCGATTTTGATGGGGGCATTCTTGAGCGCAAGGGGCTTGAATACCGAGATTATCTACGTACCCGCCCATGTCTGGTTTCGAGCTGAAGGCGTCGAAATCGATTCTCGAAGGCCCGGTTTGCAAGCTCCTTCTTCCATTGGAGCGGAATTTTCTTGGATCCCGAAATAGGACTGAAAATCAGAGTAGGAGATGAATCCATGATACCCCAAGTTTTACTGACCGTCGGCGCCACGGCCTTGGCGTTTTTGTCTCAGGGCTGTAAGGACAAAAAGAATACCGCTCCTGACCAAGCGGCCGTGCCTCAACCGAATCCGCTCCAATGTCCCGACGGCATGGCCTTGATTTCCAAATATCAAAACTCTCGGGTGGAAGAGCCGTTTTGCATCGACGTCACGGAGGTTACCCAAACGGCCTATGGCCGATTCGTCGTCCAGCAACCCGCTCCGCATTATTTACTGTTGGGGACGAGCTACGAAAGAAAAAAGACTTCCATTTTAGCCAAGGGAAATGATGCCGCGGCCCTCTTGACCAATCATCGACACTTGTTGGACGACAAGCAGTTCTCCCATTTGAAAATCGAGGGAGAATGCGAATTTTCATTGCTCCAAACGGAATGTCGAACGGGACAAACGACGGTGGTGGATCAGGATGAAAGCGTCAATCAGCTGATGTTCCGTTACGGGGAGCTATTAGTTCACGGGGATGATGGGTTTTGCGACATCATGATAAAGTCCGCTTGCACCCTCGTGATGCCCGATCTGGAAAAAAAATTCTTGGGACCCGATAAGCCGATTGTGGCGGTCACTTTCAACGAGGCTTGGACCTATTGCAATGCCAAAGGTGGGAGTCTTCCGACCGAAACGCAATGGAAGTTAATGGCGTATGACGATGCCACCCAAGAGATTATTCAAAACATGAAACGGAATTCCCGCAATCGGGTGAAGGCAAGATCCAACGTCGATTCCAACGGGCTTACCGACGTTAGAACTTATCCGCCCAATAATTACGGTGTTTATGACGTGATCGGAAACGCCGCGGAGTGGACCTTGCGGAGAGCCAACTTCATCGATGCCGACACAGATTATTATGGGAGCGAGGTAAGGACTTTTGGCGGTAGTTGGAGAAGTCGTTTTGATTCCCCCAATCATGTTGATACCAGGGCTGAGGATGGCGAGGGTCGTTTGGAATGGGATCGTTACCCCGGCGTTGGATTTCGGTGCGTCGCTAAACCTCTAGCCGGAAAATGAGTTAGTCAGGTCCAATGCGATGATTTTTTGAATAATCGCTTGGAGTCTTGTCGTCACTGGGAAGTATCGGAAGTGAAAATAGCTGAGTTAACGACCCGAAATAAGTCCGACAATAGTTTTTTGTTTTTTCGAGTCGTGACAATTTCAATTTATATTTTATGTAATTTTTGTATTTTTTCAAAACCCAGCCCTGGTCTTATTTTCATTAAATCAAATAATTTCAATATGTTATTAGTGGCATGGGATTTGCTTTCTCATTCCCATGAATGAGCCTTCGCTCAAACATAAGGAGCAGGAGGATTACGATCAGGAGGCCTGCGTTAGTTTAACAATCGCCTGTAAATTCGGAAGCTCCTGAAATTCTTGACAGAAAAAAGTTTGCTTAACCCAGATGTTTGGGCGTTAGCAGTTTATGGAGGGATTAAAGATGAGCATAGCGGTCGGTGCTTCTCAATCCACGTGGTTGGAAGAATTTATGGCAAATGAACGTCTCTTGGCAGCGTCGGGTGCTTGGCATGGCACTGGGCAGGGATATTCGATTAATTATAAAGACGGTACGATTACTTCCTACACGAATTTTCAGCCTGGCAAGACGTCCAAGATGACCGATAAACAAGCCAAAATCTATGGAGCGGGAGCCTATTACAAGGATACAACTCCGGGAACCGAGGTAAATTCTAACTCGGCAAAGGGGACTTTAAAGGCTGCATCGGAATTTAATATTTAAGACCTCGGGTTCGAAATGGAAGTCCGCTAATAATTCCATTGTCCTCCTCCCAGGATGCCCTTATCATCTCTTTCTCTTTATCGTGCCACGATGATTTCCGGGTAGGAAACGGGTGAGAGCGCCTCGCCCAACAAACGCAAAATGGGGAGGTCTTTATGAGCGTCTTGCGCCGTCAGTCCATGATTCCGCCCGCGCTTTTCCTAGTCCTGTTTCTTGATCTCGTGGCCCCCTCCGTTTCCTCGGCCTGTACCCGCGTCCTCTGGAACGATTCGGGAATGCCCGTCTTGGTGGGACGGACCATGGACTGGCCGGAGAGCACCCAACCCAAAATCTGGGTTTTGCCTCGGGGGACGGCTCGGGATGGTGGCGCACCGGAGAATCCGGCTAAATGGACCTCCCGTTACGGCAGCCTCGTTACCTCGGTATATGATTTAGGCTCCGCGGACGGGGTCAATGAAAAGGGACTCGCCGCTCACCTGCTGTTTTTGAAGGCCACGGATTTCGGCCCCCGAGACGCCGCCAAGCCCGGCGTATTGGCCGGAAAATGGGCGCAATACGTCCTGGATAATTTTTCGACCGTGAATGAAGCCTTGGAAGGTCTCGGCAAGATCCAACCGGTGATGCAGGAACACGGCGGATTCAAGAGCACCGTCCATTTGGCCATCGAAGACGCCTCGGGCGATTCGGCCATTTTGGAATATATCAACGGCAAACTCGAGGTGCATCATGGCCGTCAATACACCGTGATGACCAACGATCCTTCCTACGACCAGCAATTGGCCTACTTGAAGACCTTGGATTTTTCCCATCCTTCCTCGGACACGCCCTTGCCGGGCAACGTCAAGCCTACCGACCGCTTCGCCCGCGCGACTTATTTTCGACAGCTGCTGCGGCCCACCAGCGACCTACGCGTGGCTATCTCGGCGATCATGTCCATCGTCCGCAACGTTTCGGTGCCCTTTGACGCACCCTACTTAAGCGACCCTCGCTTCGCGGTTTACAATACCGAGTACCGAACGGTCATCGACATGAATCCCATGGTCTATTTTTGGGAATACAGCAAAAGCCCCAGCGTCTTGTGGGTGGAAGCGAAGAACGTGAATTTCGCCAAGGGGGCGCCGGTGAAATCGCTCGATCCCACGGCCTTGGATTTGAACGGCGAGGTCTCCGGCCGCTTTCAAACGGTCGCGAAGGCGCCATTTTAGCCGCGTGGAAAAATTTGCTTAACGGACGGAGTCCGGGAGGATAAACTGGCTCCACTGACTTTTTGAAAAATGAGGTGCTGCGATGAGATCTTTCTTTTCGATTTTAGCCGCTTTGACCCTGGCCTTGGCCGCGACCTCCGCCGCCTTCGCGGATGACAACCTCGATCCCCCCGATACGCTGCAGCAGAATCAGGGCCCCGGCAACATGGACGCGACGACCAAGGCCTTGAAGAAGCGTCCGGCACCCACGCCTAGCCCGGTGCCGTTGCCCAAGGCGCCAGCGAGGCACCCTGCGTCCTCGGGGTATTGATTCTTTCCTTCATTCCCGTTCCAGCTAGCGGAATCCATTGGCGGCGCGCGGGATTGAGTCTATCCTTAAGCCCGTGGGTCCTCTGCGTTTCCTGAAAAAAATCCTGCTCTTCAACTTGTGGTGCGCCGTCTTCGTGCTGCAGATGACGATCTATTGGAGCGAAAGGCTTACCTGGAAATTGCTGCGCTACGAAAAGAAGACCCGGTTCGTGCGCCGAGGGTCTTGCCAACGCACGGGACTTTGCTGCCAGACTCTGGCCATAGAATTGCCCGCTTCTTGGGTGAAGCGGGGTTGGGTGGTCCGGTTTTTTCAAGGCTGGTACGGCAATATCCACAATTTTCAGCCGGCCGGGGATCCGCAAGGCAGGCTTCTTCCCTTCTCCTGCGGATACCTGAAGGACGGAAACCTTTGTTCCGTTTATCCCTATCGTCCGAAACTTTGCCGCGAGTACCCCTTCGTCACCTTGTTCGGCAGTATCGAGCTGCACCGAGGATGCGGCTTTTGGTTTGTGGAACGCTCGAAATTAGGGGGCTTTGGCGAGGTACTGGCGGGACAAGAGCATGAAGCCGAAAGACGTCAGTATCTATCTGAAAAAACTAAGATTATTCCTACCGAGGCCCCTTAGAAAAGGACGCACCTTTTCTCCCTCCGGGCCGATAATTGACCACGATGATGGACTCTCGATTTTTCAGATGGTTGCTTTACGTTCTCCTCGCGGCTTCCTTGTGTGGTTGTTCCCGTTACGTCGAAGGCGACGTCTTCCTGGATAAAAACGCCAACAACGTGCGGGATTTCGGCGAGAGCGTCGTCTCCGGCATGCCTTTCACGGTCACCCGCAATGCTTCCGCCTTGAAGACCGGCGTCACCGACGCCGTCGGCCATTTTCTGGTCCCCGTGGACAGCACGGATATCGGGTCGAATTATTGCGTGCAGGTAAGTTCAGCAGACGTCGCGGCGATGTATGTGGTCCCAACTGGCGACTCCAAGGCCTTGGCCATCGTCAATGCTACTCCCGCGCCGACGCCTCAGGCGACAGCGGATGCCTGTCCTACCATCGTCGGCCATCCCGACTGCGACAACGC
>JAIOPF010000370.1:0-1438 GCA_021414045.1 Deltaproteobacteria bacterium
CAAATCCAGCTTGTTTTTGATGTTCGCATAATGGGATTCGATGGTTTTTCCGCTCACGTGGAGTTCTTCCGCGATCTTTTGGGTCGAGAAAGCCTGGCCGATTAGCTGCAAAACCTCCAGCTCGCGGTCGCTCAGTCTCTCGGCCGAGGGGCCTTTCGCTTCGGCGCCCCATTTCCCGAACATGTTGACCATCCGGTCCTTCCATTTTTCGCTCACGTATACGTCGCCGCGAAGCACCGTTCGGATGGCGGTGATCACGTGATCGGTGGCCTCCCGCTTCATCAAATAGCCCTTGGCGCCCGCTTTCATGCACCGTTCCAAATAGACGGCTTCGTCGTACATGGAAATGATGAGCACCAGCATTTTGGGATGGTTGGCCAATAGGTTTTTGGTCAGTTCGATGCCGCTGGTCCCTTTTAGGGAAATATCCACGACGGTGAGATCGGGCTTTGCTTTCTTGATCTTCTCGATGGCTTCCACGGCGTCTCCGGCTTCACCCGAAGAAATCATATCATCTTCTTGATTGATGAGTTGGGCTAGGCCCTGCCGAAGGAGGGGATGATCGTCGACGATGAAGATTTCGGGTTTTCTGTCTTTATTTTTATATGGAGAACTCAAGAGTCCCTCCTGTCGCCTTTCACGGAATTTTCAACGAGCATGTGAGTAGGACTCCATGAGGCGTGTTTGGGGTGATCTGAAAGGAAGCTCCGATCAGGTCCGCGCGGTATTTGATGATTTTCAATCCGATTCCCTTTAGATTTTTAGTATCGAGGATGGATCCTTGGCCCTCGCGTGCGCGACCGCGTTGCTCACGCCCTCTTGCGCGATTTTAAAGAGATGGGTGGCGATGCGATTGTCATTGATGTGAATGGGCGATGGACAATGGAAACGGCAAGGGATGCCTGAAGAACGTTGGGCGCCGGAGGTCATTTCCTCCAGGGTATTCATGAGAGAACTTCCTTCCAGGTCCCCCGGATAGAGCCCTCTCGCCGTGTCCCTGGCTTGATCGACGGCTCCGTGGAGCAGGTCTGAAATTTTCTTCAGCTCGGCGATATCGAGGCTTTTGTCCCTTTCCATCTTTTGGGTTAGGCCTTTGGCGAAAATCAAGATCGCGGTCAACTCTTGGCAAAGGCCGTCGTGAAGCTGCGATCCAAAGCGCCTTTGCTCTTCTTGGGTGATTTCCAGCACTTCCTTTTCGGCTTTTTTTCGCTCGAAAATTTCGGATTGCAGCGCTTGATTGCTTTGCACCAGTTCGCTGGTCCTTTCCTTGATTCGGCTCTCCAATTCCTCATGGGCGAGCCGTAGCCGATCTTCGACCGCCTTTCGAATCGAGATATCATGAAAGTGAATTGAGAGGCCGCCGGGCATGGGGAATGCGTACATCTCGTACCATTTGTAGATCTTCTTGTCGAAAAACTCGAAATGGACGGCGGCTTTT
>JAIOPF010000370.1:1450-8103 GCA_021414045.1 Deltaproteobacteria bacterium
AGTTGGTTGCATTCCGTCCCTTTCCAATGAGGATAGGCGTCCCATAAGGTCTTCCCAAGCAATTCGGGTCGAGGCAGGGGTAAATATCCGTCGTTGGGAAGGTTGATGTGCAGAAAACGCCAATCCTGGTCCAAGACGAAAAAACAGCCCGTAATGCTGCCCAAGATCGCTTCGATCACTTGTTCCGAGTGTAATAATTCTTCTTTGAGGTTATCTTGTGTCGAATTAGACATTTTCTCATTCTTTCCATGGCGTCTCGAATCCAAACTCGAGACGCCAACATCCCACTCTCGCAGTAAATCTCCCCAAAGGCGAATTAATACCTCCGAAAATTCGCTAAGATCGTTTTTACCTCGTCAATCCTCGCCGCTTGCAGCGTTTGCCGAGCCATTTCGTGGCATTCCTCGTAATTCATCCCTCGAATGATTTTTTTAGCCTCCAGTAGGCATGAAGGAATCATGGAGAGATGGGTGACTCCCAAGCCCACGAGCAGGGGAATGATCTGGGGGTCGCTGGCCATTTCTCCGCAGATCCCCACCGGTTTTTTCGCCTTCAATCCGACGGAGGCTATCTGGGAGATGAACGAAAGAACCGCGGGATGCAGGGATTGGAAAAATGGCGCGACTCGCTCGTTGTTGCGGTCCACGGCCAGGGTGTATTGAGTGAGGTCGTTGGTTCCGATGCTTAGGAAGTCGGCGTGCTGAACCAAGAGAGGCGCCATGGGAACCGCCGAGGGGACCTCGATCATCAGCCCGAAGGGAATTTTTGGATCATACGGAATTCCTTCATCGGAAAGTTCTTTACGCACTCCCGCCAGGATGCCCTCGATCGCGTCGACTTCTTCCATGCCCGAGATCATGGGGATGAGGATTTTCAAGCTTCCGAAGGCGGAGGCCCTCAGCAAGGCGCGGAACTGCGTTTTCAAGATTTCCGGTTTGGAAAGGGTGAGGCGAATCGATCGATAGCCTAAGATGGGATTTTCTTCCTTTTCCATGTGCAGCGCTTCGATCAGCTTGTCCCCTCCGGCGTCCAGGATGCGAAAGGTGATGGGAAGACCATCGGCGTCTTGAATCATTCGACGATAAATTTCAAATTGCTCGGTTTCTCCAGGTAGTTCTTTTCCCTTGAAAAATAAAAACTCCGTGCGGAACAATCCGACGCCTTCCGCGCCGAAATAGCGGAGTCTCTTGACGTCCGTCGCGAAGCTGGCGTTGGCTTCGAGATGAACGGGATGTCCGTCCATGGTGACGGCCGGCTCGTAGGCGATGGTATTGAGGGTCACCAGGTCCGCCACGCGTTTCTCTTCGAGAATCTCATATTGTTGCAGGATGGATGGGCCCGGGTTCGCGATGACCTCGCCCGTGTCGCCGTCGACGATCAGCAGGGAACCCGGACTGATTTTGTCCATGATCCCGGCCGCGCCCATCACCGCCGGTATGCCCAAGGACCGCGCCAGGATCGCGGCATGGGAAGTGGGCCCTCCCGTCATCGTGACGATTCCCAATAGTTTGCTGGCATCGAGCCGCATGGTGTCGGAGGGGCCTATCGATTTGGCGACGAGGATTCCCGACCAATTCTCCTTTTCTTGGCGCGATTCCATCCCCATCAAGTTCTCGAACAGCCTTTGGCGCAATTCCTCCAGATCGACGGAGGTTTCCTTGATCGAGGAGCTTTTTGTTTCGGCGAGACTATGCATGAAGGCTTGGAGCACCTCTCCGACCGCCTTCAAGGCGCCTTGGCCCGCGTCAATTTCCATTTTTAAATTTTTCAGGAAGTCGGGGTCAGAAAGAATGGCGCGGTGGCTGTTGAAGATGTTGGACTCGTTTTTGGAAAAATCGCTTTCGACGCTTCTCTCCAAAACAGCCAGATCCTCCGAGGTTTTTCGCAGGGCCGATTCGAGTCTTTCCCATTCCTTTTTTGTGCTGTGAAGGGAGGGATCGGGTTCGGCGAAGCCCGCGGAGGTGATCCCCGCATGAAGAAACAAGGCGGGTCCGATGCCGAAGCCCGTCGAAACGGCGATTCCTTGAATCACCATGACGCCACGATCTTCCTGAATCTCGGACTTCGCCCTCTCGGCGATGGTTAGGGATTGAATCGCTCCGGCTACCTGCAGGGCGATGAATTCCAGAAAGCGGCGTTCCATGGGGGGGAAGTCGTTTCCCGGGGGTTTTTGTAGGGCCAGGATTCCAACGGTTTTTTCTTGGTAAACGAGAGGGACGGCTCCGATATCCCCTTCGAACGCCGCTTCGCCCTGTTTCGCGGCAAGCTCCGCGAGTTTCAATTGCGGTTCTGGGACATGGTCTCCTTCGGGAGAATCCTCCGCGTCCGCCGCGACTTCGGTCAAGGATCCGCGCCTAAGTTCATAAAGAGAACAAGTATTCGCGTTAAAATGCTCACGAACGATTTGGACGATGCGGCTCAATGGCCTTTCGCCGTGCTTGGACACCTTCAACGCCCGGGCAATATGAGAAAAGGTCTTGGCGGACTGATCCTTGAATACCATTTGAGCGAGCCTTCTTTCTTTGTAGGGGTTCAAGGTGCTTAGGTTGAGGTAGGTGCGCTCGGAGACTATTTCTCCTCCATTGCAATGCTACTCCCATGATGAATCAAAAGATACGGACATCCTTTCCGCTCAAAATGGCGGAAGGGACTTGGATTCGGGGCGGTTGTTTTCACTGACGTTTTTGGCGAGAACTCAAGGAGTTGGGACTATTTGGCGATGCCGGACTTTGCATAAAAAAAAACCCCGCTAGAAGCGGGGTTTTTTTAAATTGGCGCTCCCACGGGGATTCGAACCCCGGTCAATGCCGTGAGAGGGCACCGTCCTAGACCCCTAGACGATGGGAGCAGGGGGCTTGCCTATATATGGGGGAGAGGGGGTTTGGCAATGGCTTCTTTTGAAAAGACATGGGGTGTCATTTTTCCGTCGATTTTATCAAACTGGAAGATAAAACGCAGGGAAAAGCGGAAACCTTCTCGTTAAAATCTATTAAAATTCATTTATAAAACAAGGATGAACGGAGGGGATTCTTCGTTGGCCTCTTGTTTGCTTACTTAATACCTAGCTTGGTTGACCACTGGGTCATCGGCACCGAGCGACGGGTAACAGGGTAAGGAAATTTGAACGCACAGGTTGATGTTGATCCCGGTGTTCCGACCTCCGAGTGCGGAGGTCACCTCATCCTCTATCCCCAAAAAATTTAATTTGATTTCTGTAGTACAAGGAAACGGTGAGTCTCCCACGGTGTTAAGCGTGATTCACTACGGGTAAGGGAATTAACGCTGCACTCCAATTCCCAAATGGTCGCGGGTATTTGACGCCCCCGACGCAAGACGCGCGCGAGAGACAAACTCAAATACGAATCGCATATTCGAGCTCCGAAAATCATCTTTTCGGGGAGAGGGGTCTCTATATGTCAAAGGGTAAAGCTGAATGTAGCAACTGGCAAATCGCGAAATGTCTCACGGTCGTCCTGGCTTTCTTAATAGCCACGGCGACAATTTTTTACCCAACCCGGCCATTGCATGCGGGAACGGGTGACGCTTGCGGCCAGGAACCGGTGAACATCTGCATCATGCTCGACCGGACAGGCAGCGTCTCGGACGCCAATAGAAATAACGAAAGGGACGCGGCGAAAGGCTTGATCGACAAGATCGCCGCCTTGAATAACGGGACGCGTGTCGTCATCGGCCGTTTTGGAGATGAAACGAACGGGTCTCCGGAAGCGGAAATCGTCAGCGGCGCCGGAATGACCGTCGTCACCCCTGCCAACGCGACCTCCCTGAAGACGACCATTACCAACGCCATGGCTTCGAATAGCGGCGTCGGCACCAACATCGCCGACGCCATCAATGTCTGCCAGACGCGGCTTGCCGGAAGCGCGAACGGCAAGCCCAATTTCATCGTCATGATTTCGGACTTCGACCCCAGCGAGCCTAGCGGCACCGCTGATTCGGCCGCGACCACGGCGGCCACCAACGCCAAAAATGCCGGTACCCGGATTTTCAGCATCGGCTTCGATGATTCGGCCGCTACCAGCGCCGACGACACCAATCGCGGCCTGGGTGCCACCATCGCGAGCGGAAACGCCTCGGATGATCATTGCACCAGCAGCAGCTGCACCAGCACCCAAATCGCCGCTGAGAATGCCGATGGCGATGATTGGTTTCTCTCCCCGACTGGAAACGACCTCACTCCGGTCTTCAACCTGATTTTCGCGGTCGTGCAGTGCGTCGATGACGGGAATGCATGCACTATTGATTCCTGCAATGCGTCGACAAACCTCTGCGTTTCCAATCCTATTGCCAATTGCTGCACCACTAATGCCCAATGCAGCGACGGACTTTCCTGCACGACGGACACCTGCGACACGCAAACTCATACCTGCGGCAATACGCCCATCGACACGGACCATGACGGCACTTCGGATTGCACCGACAGTTGCCCAAGTGATAGCGGAAAAACTTCGCCAGGGGTCTGCGGTTGCGGTTCCGCGGATACCGATACCGATGGAGACGGCACGCCGAATTGCAAAGACCAATGCCCCTCCGACTCGGGGAAAATCGCGCCAGGGGTCTGCGGTTGTGGTACAGCGGATACTGACGCTGACAGTGACGGAACTCCCAATTGTAACGACCAATGCCCGAATGATTTGAGCAAAACCGCCCCGGGCTTCTGCGGATGTGGCGTCCCCGATACCGATACCGACCATGACGGAATTCCCAATTGCAACGACCAGTGCCCCTCGGATCCAGCGAAGACCGCTCCAGGGATTTGCGGTTGCGGCGTCGCGGATACCGACACGGACCATGACGGCTCGGCCGATTGCAAGGAAGAATGCGACAGCGATCCGCTGAAGACGTCTCCGGGACTCTGCGGTTGTAGTGTCGCGGATACCGACACGGACCATGACGGCACACCCGATTGCAACGACCAATGCCCGAGCAATCCTGACAAGACTTCGGGGGGCGTCTGTGGTTGCGAGGCGGCGGATACCGATTCCGATCATGATGGAACCGCCAATTGCAACGACGATTGCCCGAACGATCCGAACAAAATCGCGGCCGGAGTCTGCGGTTGCGGCATTGCCGACACCGATTCCGATCACGATGGAACTCCCGATTGCCATGACGCCTGCCTCAACGATCCTAGTAAGATAGCCCTGGGTCTCTGCGGCTGCGGCGTCGCCGACACCGATTCCGACAATGATGAAACGCCCAATTGCAATGACCAATGCCCTAATGATCCCACTAAGGTGGAACCTGGCATCTGCGGTTGCGGCCAGTCGGATGTCGATACGGATAGCGACGGGAAAGCGGACTGCATCGACGAATGTCCTGCCGACGTGACGAAGACGTCGCCGGGCCTCTGTGGCTGCGGTGTTCCCGATACCGACTCGGATAGCGACGGAACCCCGAATTGCAGCGACAATTGTCCGAACGATCCCAGTAAAACCGCTCCGGGAATTTGCGGCTGCGGTGTCGCCGATACGGACACCGACACAGATGGTACGGCGGATTGCCATGAGGAATGCGACGATGACCCGCTCAAGACTTCGCCAGGCCTCTGCGGTTGCGGCGTCGCCGATACGGATACGGACAACGACGGCACTCCCGATTGCAACGACCATTGCCCAAGCGATCCGGACAAGACCGAAGCCGGTATCTGCGGTTGCGCGGCGGCGGACACCGATGCCGATCATGATGGAACCGCCAACTGCCACGATGACTGTCCGAATGATCCGGCCAAGACAATTCCGGGGATTTGCGGCTGCGGCGTCGCGGATACCGACACCGACGCAGATGGCACGGCGGATTGCCATGAGGAATGCGACGATGACTCGCTCAAGACGTCTCCAGGCCTCTGCGGTTGCGGCGTCTCTGATGTGGATTCCGACACCGACGGCACTCCGAACTGCAACGATCATTGCCCTAACGATCCCAATAAGACCGAAGCCGGCATTTGTGGTTGCGGCCAATCCGACGCGGATACCGATGCTGACGGAATTGCCGACTGTAATGACGAGTGCCCGCAAGACGTGACCAAGACGGCTCCGGGAGCTTGCGGTTGCGGCACGCCGGATACCGATTCGGACGGGGATGGCACTCCCAATTGCCATGATAATTGCCCCGAAGACCCTGCCAAAATCGAGACCGGCATCTGCGGCTGCGGAGGGGTCTGCGGGTGCGGCATTGCCGATACCGATAGTGACGGGGACGGCATCCCCGATTGCAATGATCAATGCCCCAATAACCCCGACAAAACTGAGGAAGGCCTCTGCGGTTGCGAAGCGGCCGACACCGATTCCGACGGAGACGGTACCGCCAATTGCAATGATGGTTGTCCCAACGACGCCTCCAAGGTCGAGCCGGGAATCTGCGGTTGCGGTGTCTCCGACACCGATTCTGACGGAGACGGTACCGCCAGTTGCCATGAGGAATGCGACAATGATCCTCTCAAGACTTCTCCGGGCGTCTGCGGTTGCGGTGTCTCCGACGTCGATACCGACGGAGATGGTACGCCGAATTGCAACGACGGTTGCCCGGACGACGGCGGTAAGACCGAGGCGGGAATTTGTGGTTGCGGTCAGTCCGACGCGGATACCGATAGCGACGGCGTAGCCAACAGCAAGGACGATTGTCCGGAAGACGTC